>DATGQC010000361.1:0-4767 GCA_035304425.1 Advenella sp. | reverse complement strand
GCCAGTCGGGGGTAACCGCGTTAGCGCGTGGTTCTTTCCCAGATCATCTCTGCCGCGACAGACAGGGGTTCCTTGGAGCGATACAGTCGTACTTCGAAAGGCACTTCGTTTTGCCGGCCGCCCAATACCCGCAGTTTGCCTGATTTGCAATCCTGCGCAACCACGGACCAGGGCAGCCAGCCGATGCCGCGACCTTTTTTGATCAGTGCCCAGGCCACTTCCACTGAATCGCAGTAGGCCACCGGCGCCAGCGCATAACTGCTCGCACGCAGATGGTCGCTCAGGATATGGTGCAGCGACAATGTATTGAGATAGGTGATGTGAGGGATGGGTGTAAATTCGTCGAGCAGATCATAAGCCGCTTCGCTGTATTTGGCGGCGCTGCATACGGGCACAAATCGATCGGTACCCAATTGCAGATACTGGAAATTGGCGGTGGCGACCGGGACTGATAAATTGGGGTGCTCGTAGCAGCACAGAAAATCGACTTCCTGGCGCTGCAGCAAGGCGACCATATCCGGTGTCGAGCCGGTTCTGATCTGGATAGAAACGGCAACCGACAGTTCCTTTCCGATGACATCTGACATTTCGCAGGCCCAGTCCGCCACCAGTGTGCTCGCCAGATAGCGACCGGTTGCAATGCGCAATGCATGACCGGTGTCCTGTCCGGCTGATTTTATCCTTTTACTGACCGTATTGAGTCTGGCAACGATGTATTCGGCCGTCACCAGTAGTTCGCGCCCTTCCTGCGTGAGTCTGACGGGAATTTTGCTCCGATCCACCAGCGTTGCGCCGGCCCAGTGCTCCAACTCCCGGATGCGCCGGCTGAACGCCGGGTGGGTCACGTTGCGCAGCTCTGCCGCCTTGGTAAAACTGCATGTTTTGGATAAGGCGATCAGGTCTTTCAGAAGCTTGGTTTCTGCCATGGGGCAGCCTCGTATCAAAATGGGTTGGAAGTGCGCCTGGCTGATCGCAATAGCGCGGTTGTCCGACAGGCCCTTGCGGTTTTATTTTGCACGCCATTGTGCAATAAAAGCACAATGATGGTGTTTTTCAACAATTAGTATAGAGGCAATAAAAATTTCAACGGAGACATTGTCATGAAAAAGTTAAGTAATCAAGCGAAGCGAATGGCATTTTGTACCCTCTATGCATTTGCCTTTCTGGCAGTAGGCAGCAGGGCGGCATGGGCGGCCTCGACTTACCCTGACCGGCCCATCACGATTGTGGTGGGATATCCGGCAGGTGGTAGTGTCGACCTGAACGGCAGGGTGGTGGCTGAAACGCTGGCTAAAAAACTAGGCGCTAATGTGGTCATTGAAAATCTGGGCGGCGCGGGGGGTACGATCGGCGCTCAGAAAGTGATTCGAGCCAAACCGGATGGGTACACGCTGTTGGTAGGGTCACTCAATGAAATCGTGATTGCCGGTCTGGTGAATCCAGCGGTTAAATATGACGGTATTACCGATTTGCAGGCTATTGGCCTGATCGGCGATCAGCCTTTGGTGCTGGCCGCCTCCAAAAAGACCGATATCAGAAACACCGCTGATCTGGTGAAAGTGGCCACATCGGGAACATCGGACCGCTACAGCTATGGTTCATCCGGTGTAGGCACCTCCCTGCATATGGCAGGTGAAATGATCAACGCCGAGACCCGCGCCAAGTTCCTGCATGTGCCATACCGCGGCGTTGCTCCCCTGGTAACAGACCTGAGCAGCGGCCGTCTTCCTCTGGGCGTGTTTGCCTTGTCGTCGGCGCTACCGCAAATACAGTCGGGTCAGATCACGGCCATCGGGGTCACCAGCGCAAAACGTTCGTCTTTTGCCTCCGATATTCCGGCGCTCGCCGAGAATCCGGCCCTCAAGGCCATGGATATCAGTGTCTGGTTTGGTTTGTTCGGCCCCAAGGGCATGCCCGAAGCGGTGATCACGAAATTGCAGACCAGCCTGCAGCAGGTTCTCGCAGATCCGGCATTTCAGGAGAAATACCGAACGACCGGCAGCAACGTCATGCGCACCCAGCCCGATCTGGCTGCATTCTTTCAGGCCGAGCACAACAAATTCAAGAAACTTGCCGAAACGGCGCATATTGCAACGGGGCGGCCATGAGCACAAAGTTTGAAATTGCGGTGCCCGATCTGTCTGCAGAGCGGCTGGGCAATACCGATACGCCAGGCGTATGGTCATTTGATTCAGGTAGTGCCGGCCCCTCGGTATTGATCACTGCACTGATTCATGGCAATGAAATCTGTGGCGCCTGGGCATTGAAGGAGCTGCTGGCCGCCGGCGTGCGACCGAAAAAAGGCCGGTTGGTGCTGGCGTTTTGCAATCTGGCTGCATTCGATACGCTGGATGTGGGCGCGCATGATGCCGCCCGTTTTGTTGATGAAGACATGAATCGTGTCTGGACCGGCGACAAGCTGGGTCAGCCGGTCACCCAGGAGCGCCGGCGGGCGCTCGAGCTCAAAAAATGGGTTGCGGCGGCAGACTGGCTGCTTGATATTCATTCCATGCATGAACCCAGTCCGCCGCTCATGATGACCGGGATGTTGAAACGCAATGTGGATCTGGCAAACCGGCTGGGCGTGCCGCAACGTGTGATCATGGATGCGGGGCACAAGGACGGCACGCGCATGCGCGACTTCGATCAATTCGGCGATCCGCAAGCGTCGGCGTTGGCGCTGCTGATCGAATGCGGGTATCACGGCGATCCATCTTCTGTCGATACGGCGCGCAACGTGGTCGCGCATTTTCTGCTGGCGTCGGATATCGTGGACGCTGACGATCTGCCCGATCATTGGGTACGTACGCGCAAAGGGCCGCAAACGGTCTTGCAGGTCACTGCGCCGGTTGTGGCAAGGTCGGAATCATTATCGTTTTCCGCAGCCTATCAGGGAATGGAATGTATTGCGCGAGCAGGAACGCAAATCGGGCAGGATGGTGACAAGCCTATCATTACGCCTTATGACAATTGTGTGCTTATCATGCCGTCACTGCGCCAGTTGAAGGTGGGGGTAACTGTACTGCGCTTCGCACGTGAACTGCAGACGGTCAGCCCGCGAGAGGCCACCGCTTCGCACGGGTAAGCGGCAGGGCTGCATCTATGCTTGCTGCTGCACAAGGCAGCGCTATCCGCCATCTTTAACGATATGCAAGGGGGTATCTATTTTGCCGGCGTCTGTATTGCGTCGCTGGCGTGCGCATCTGATTCGCGCGCAAAACGGCGATCCAGTTCGGCGCCGCCAATAATCCCGCCGAAGCCGTCGAATCTGCCTTCTTGCGCGATCTGCTGCGCGACCCGCAGAAAGCCGTCGATGGCAACCCGTGCCAGTGCTCCGCCTACGCTGATCCGACGCACGCCAAGCTGTTCCAGCTCGGCAACCGTCATGCCTAATGCGCTGCCGCACAATACATTGACGGGGCAGCCCGCGGCCGCCTTGACAACGGCGCTGATCTGCTCCTGCGTTTTGATGCCGGGGGCATAGATGCAGTCTGCGCCCGCCTCTACAAACGCAGTGATGCGTCGCGTGGTTTGTCCAAGATCGGGCGCGCCTCGTATGAAGCCCTCGGTGCGGGCCGTGAGCAGGACCCGCTCCCCGGTCTGGTCAATGGCAGCGCGGGCTGCGCTTACGCGCGAGACCGCCACGTCAAAATCATACAAACCAGCTGCTGCGCCCTGCGGCGCATCTTCAATCGACAGCCCTGCGACGCCGGTCGCAACACACTTGATCACATTTTGCTGCATCTGTTTTATATCATCGGCATAGCCATTTTCGAAATCGGCATTCAGCGGAATGTTCACTGCGGCAGCCAGCTCGCTCAGATGCGCCAGAACCATCTCCAGCGACTGTGTTCCATCCGGCATGCCGTTTGCGTAGGCATGTCCGGAGCTGGTCGATGCCAACGCGGCAAAGCCCATCTGCTCCAGGCACCTTGCGGTGCCGATATTCCAGGGGTTTGGGATGGTGAAACAGCCGGCCCGATGCAGATGAAAAAAATCTTCCCGCTTCTGACTGGTTGTGCGTGCTGTGTTCATTGGACACCTGTTTAACTGTTGGACGACGCAGAAGTACCCGCTTTGGCCAAATATTAGCATGCTGTGAGGGCCGGAATAGTGCCGTACTCATCTGCATGTTTCGGACTATCGTTTTAGCGTGTGTATCCGCTCAGATGTTTCACTGCATCTTACTGCATGGATACCCGTCGCGCGGTCCAGTTTGTTTTGCCATTCATGGTTCCGCGCATTTGTTCATTATCCACTTTGCCTGAATAGGTCTGGCCATCGACTGAAAAAGTAATGTCTGCTCCGTTCAGGCGTGCGTTGCTGATTCGGCGTTTGTCGGCGCCGTCGCTCAGCGTTCCGTCCAGCATTTGGAACGTCTGCGTCAACTGCAGTTCACGCTCGCCTAATTTCCAGGTTCCGGCTACCTTGGCTGGAACAATCCATTTATAGGCATGGCAGTAATTGGTGCAGTTCTCCTTGACTTCCACTGATTCGTCCGGCTCCCAGGCTTCCATTGCAAATGAATTGGAAACCACCCGCGTGCCGGGCTTCATGTCCAGCAAGGTCGGTCGCAAGCGCAGATTCAGGCTGGGTAGCAAAAAAAGTGTGACCACAGAGGCATCGGAAAAATCGGACTCGAATATATCCGCCTGTTCGAAGGTGGCGCGCTGCGCCACGCCTTCGGTTTGCGCGGCTCGTTTTGAAATGGCAACCAGATCCGGGTTGAACTCGATGCCGCGTGAGGCTGCGCCGCGCTTGGCAGCG
>DATGQC010000360.1:0-5217 GCA_035304425.1 Advenella sp. | reverse complement strand
TTTGTCCCATCCCTCTCCCTGAAGAATGGTTTCCACCGTCAGGTGCTGGGTGCCTGAACGCGATGGCGATGTCATGCCGACATTGCCAAACCACTCGGGCTTGAGCAGATCAGCCCAGGTCGTCGGCGGAGTCAGCTTCTTGGCTTTCAACAGCCGGGTGTTGTACATAATCCCGTAACCGGCCAAAGCCTGACCATAGAATAATCCGCTGGGATCATTGATAGGAAAGCTGCCGATTTTGTCAGGAACCTCGTGATTGGCTACGTCCGACGCTTTTTCCAGCAACCCGGCCGCACCAAGAACCTCAAAGGCATCGGGCGCGCTCGCCCAGAACACTTCGGGACGCCTGCCTTCGGCGGTCTCGCGCACATAGGCGATGCCGGAAACGGTATTTTTATTGAGAATTTCAAGCTTGATGTCTGGATTCGATTTTTCAAATGCCGATTTATACGCCTGTGTGAGCTCCTTCGGAAACGAAGTGATGACGGTCACCGTTCCGGCATACGCTGTGGCCGACGCGGCCATCAAAACGGCCAGCAGACTACTCTGTCGCAATTTCATGATTGTCTCCCTGATATTATGTATTGTCATGAATGTGTAACAATATAAGTAATGGCAGATCAGGTCTAATCATAATTTCTGATGACCGTCATAAATCTGCCTCTGCTCGACCCTCGTACGGCAGCTGGCTTCCCATTACTTCTTTTTTTGCTTGCAAACAGCCCAAATCCGGTTAACTGGGTACAATTAACTGTCTGCTCGCCAGCGCCCGCAAGAGGCGAGCCCTCTTTATACACAAGGAAGCCGCTCATGAGTACTCTGCCCAAATTTGCAGCCAACGGATGGCGGCGTCTTGATAATGGAAACGTTCAGCATCTGTCGGGGCTGGAGTTTGCACCCGACCCAAATGAGCGACTCAAGCTGGTTGACGCCTCGCTGTCGGTGTTCATCCGAAACCTGCGCCATGAAGGCGCCACCGAACAGCAGGCCGAACGGCTGTTGCATAAACTTACCCAACAGGCCGCCGAGCAGTTTGTTGGCTTGCATTAACACCCGCGTGTTCTGTTATCTTGATTGGCCTCAAATAACAAAACCGGCGGGTCACATACAATCCCGAGCGTACCGGGCTTAATGCGCTAAGATACACAAAAACAATTATTCCATCGACAAAGGAGAAGCTGTCATGATTAAAGTCAGTGTGATGTACCCCAATACCCCAGGCGCGCGCTTCGATCACGATTATTATCGTGACAAGCATTTGCCTTTGCTCAAGGAACGCATGGGCGAACGTTGCCGCTATTACACCATAGACCGGGGTATCGCCGGCGGCACGCCTGACGCGCCTCCTACCTATATCGGCATGTGTCATATTTTCTGTGACAGCGCCGAAGATTTTCAGGCAGGATTCGGTCCGCACGCCGACGAGATTCTGGGCGACATCCCGAACTACACAGACCTGAGCCCGATACTGCAGCTCAGTGAAGTGGTCACCGATACACGTTCCTAGCGACCTGGTCGCCCGCCTTCCCTGACGTGCAAGACGCGATCGCGGCTGGTTTGAACACCGAGGCCCCGGGACGCCGCCAGCCGCCATTGCATTTGTCATATTGCCCTTGCCGTGAGGGCTGCCAGACAGTCATTAACGAAACGTGATCGAATGGTAATCTTCTGTTCATGCACGATAGCGAAGGCGCCCCTTATGATTGACCTGATGTGTACCCGAAGGCGACCTTCCTGCTCATGCCGATCAAGTCGCGGCGCAGCACGCTGGCACCAACGGTTGCAGATCACGTTTTCCCCGGTCCTGATCGCACCGCCCAGCGATCTCAGTTAATGGAACCGGGAAGAACAGTGTGTAAGTCAGCGAGTGGCACGTTAAATAAAACCCTGACAGGCGGCACAATGATATTCCCGGGCACGGGTAACCTTCCATTGGGGCCGCCATCTCTTTTTTTCCCCTGTCGGCACGATAGTGCACGACGGGCACGCCATGGCAGCGCTTTGAGGCGCGGTCGCCCACGGCCGTTGCCGTTGCCGTTGCCGTTGCCGTTGCGCAAAATCCTATCAGTAGCCCACGGTGAAGCGCGCCCGTACATGTCGGGGCGTTTCCAGCTCATCGATCATGGCCAGCGCAAAGTCCTGGGTGGAAATGCGACTCTGGCCGCCGGCATCAACAATCAGCGTATCGTCGGCCTGCCGGAACGTGCCGGTGCGCTCGCCAGGTTCAATGATTGCCGACGGACTCAACATGGTCCAGTCCAGATCGCTTTCATTACGTAGTTGTGTCAGAACATCCCTGGCGCCCTGCGCGGTGGCCTTCCACTGCTGGGGGAAATCGGGCGTATCAATGACCAGTACGCCAGGCTGCGCGTACAGGCTGCCGGCGCCCCCCACAATAAGCAGGCGCTTGATTGCCGCCTGTTTTGTCGCAGCGATAATGGAATCCACCCCTTTCATATAGTATCCGTATACGTCCTGCTGAGCATGTCCGCTGAAGGCGCTGATCACGGCATCATGCCCCTTGAGTTGTGCCGCCAGTTTTGCGCCCTCCAGGACATCGGTCTGCTCAATCGTCAGATTGTCCTGCGGCTGCAATTTTTCCGGGTGCGCCACCAGAGCGGTGACCTGGTGCCCGCGCGCCAGCGCCTCTGTCAGCAAGGCGCTGCCGATAAAACCCGTGGCGCCGATAAGTGCGATTTTCATATTAACTCCTGAACGTTATTGTTAGACCAAAGCCTGAAAACCTTGCGTATCCGGCCGGTCAGAAAACAGATCATTGCAGAATTCATTGATTCAATAAACAGCTAAAACTATAATTTATTGTTTCTATATCCATAACAATTATTTCCATGAACACCATTGCCGGCATTGACTTGAACGCACTCGCTATTTTCTGCATGGTGGCACGCTTGCGCGGGTTCACGGCAGCGGCAATGCAACTGGGCATGACCAAAGCCAAAGTCAGCATTCAGATAAGCCGCCTTGAAAAGCATCTGGGAACCCCACTGTTCACACGCACAACGCGCCAGGTGAACCTGACCGATGCCGGCAGAAGACTGTTCGAACAATGTGAACCCATGCTGGGCCAATTACAGGCAACGCTGGATCAACTGGAACAAGACCGGACAACGCTGTCGGGCACCTTGCGGCTGAGCTCAACGGTTGATCATTCCATCCTGTCGCTGGCCGGCGCGGTGGCGATCTTCGCCCGGCGGCATCCTGATCTGCATATCGACCTGCGCTCAAGCGATCGTGTCCAGGACCTGGTCAGCGAAGGCATTGATGCCTCGATTCGGGTGGGCTGGTTGCGCGACTCATCCATGCGCGCGATCAAGCTGGGCAACATGCGCCAGTTCGTGGTTGCTTGCCCGGCCTATTTGCGCGATGCAAAACCCATCCTGACACCCGCCGATCTGGCAGACCATCCGTGGATTTGTCTGTCCTTGCTGCCCGCCCCGCTCACATGGACATTCGAGCATGCCAATAACGCGAGCGCGACCATACACGTCAGGTCGCGCATCCGGGTCGATTCGCCGGGTGCATTGCGCGCCATGCTGCGCGAAGGTTACGGGATTTCGATACTGGACGAACATAGCGTGACCGAAGATATCGCAGCAGGCACGCTTGAACCGGTACTGACGCAATGGACATTGCCGCAGGTCGGCATCTACGCAGTCTACCCGCCAGGCCGTCAAATCTCCCATCGCGCCCAGCGCTTTATTGACTTCTATCGCGGCTATCTGAACGAGCCCGGAACGATAAAGTGAGCAACGGAGCTTGATGTTGCCATGCCGGCCTGGGTGGCCGCTCACGAACGCCAGCACCTTGCGCCCGGCACGACAGTAGAAAACCTCGTTTGCTCCCGTGCTTCTTCACTCAAATACATGACACATGACGCCTGGTCGGCCGGCAAAAGCGGCAGCAGCGCCCGGCCGCGCCTGCCGTGATCAGCCAATGTCAGCGTGTTGCGATGCACAACGCCGAGTCAGTAAATATTCAGGTTAACATGGCAATTCATTTTTTCCATACGTCTTTTAGCGGAGCATGGTCGAGACAGCCATGCGCCCGGATGCCACACAACACCGTTGCCGGCATCCGGCGTAATCAAACGTGCTCAAAGACGGCGCTTTCGGAAAAAATGATTTGTAGAACCAAAGGAGCAATATATGAGCAACACTGCGCTTGCGCTACTTGCATTTCTGCCGCTGATTCTGGCAGGAGTGCTATTGATCGGATTCAGAATGACCGCCAAGGTGGTCATGCCTATCGTATTCATTGTCACCACCGTGATCGCTCTTACTGCATGGCAGATGAGCGTCAACCGTGTGATCGCCTCAGCCCTGCAGGGACTGATTCTGACCGCCTCCATACTATGGATTATTTTTGGCGCGATTTTACTGCTGAACACGCTGAAACATTCGGGCGGCATTACCGCGATTCGCAAGGGATTCTCGGACATCAGTCCCGACCGACGCGTGCAGGCGCTTATTGTGGCCTGGCTGTTCGGCTGCTTTATTGAAGGCGCCTCGGGATTCGGCACACCGGCTGCCGTGGCCGCGCCGCTGATGGTTGTCCTCGGGTTTCCCGCCCTGGCAGCCGTTGTGGTCGGCATGATGATACAGTCGACCCCGGTCTCCTTCGGCGCGGTCGGCACCCCGATCGTGGTAGGCGTCTCTGGCGGCGTCAACAAGGCGGGCATTACCGAACAACTGGTCGCACAGGGCTCGTCATGGGAAGAGTATTTTCGCCTGATCACCTCCGAAGTCGCGCTGACGCATGGCGTGGTTGGCGTATTGATGCCACTGATCATGGTCACGATCATGGTAAGGGCCTTCGGCGCAAACCGCTCGTGGAAGGAAGGGCTTGCCATCGCGCCATTCGCCCTGTTCGTGGGCGTCTGCTTTGTAGTGCCCTATATGCTGGCCGGCGTCTTTCTGGGCCCCGAATTTCCCTCGATCATTGGCGCCCTGGTAGGACTGGCGATTGTCATTCCGGCTGCCAAGCGGGGCTTTCTGGCACCGAAGCAGGTATGGGATTTTCCCGAATCGAGCCGCTGGCCCAAGGACTGGTTCGGCGACATTGATGTGCAGCCCATTGAAACAGCAGGAAAAACCCCTATTTCCACCTTCAACGGATGGCTGCCCTATATTTTGCTGGCCGCCTTCCTGGTCATCTCCCGTACGGTCGAGCCTGTCAAGCAGGCCCTCAATGCCGTGA
>DATGQC010000359.1:0-6820 GCA_035304425.1 Advenella sp. | reverse complement strand
ACACGCCGGCGCACAACTTGAGTTCCCGGCACACACGACGTAGCAATGCCGCGGGCGGACTTTCTGCGGCTGTTGTTGCCACCACGTCGCTGCACCATAGTAACGATGTAAATAAAAAAACGATTTTGAAAACTAAAACCTGCATATGTGGGTCCATAAAATAATTCAAGCAACAACAGGTGCTTAGGGTTTTTTGCCGGCCCAAGGCATGAACCAGTCAAAAACCGGCGCCGCGCGTCCCCAAGGCGCGTCAACAGGCATGGCAGCAGCCGTTATTTTTTTTCCTGCTGCATACGATGCGCGCGCGACCTGCTGCCATGCGGTACCGGAGCGGGCGGCACGCTCGTGCGCAGACCGCGCATTAACGGCATGCCCTGCGTCAACCAGAATTGCGGTATGCCTGCGCAAGGACACGGCCAGACTATCGATAGCCTCCAATGACCATCCGGCCCGTTCAGTACGTGTTGGCGTTTGTTCGGATGGTATGGTTGCTCGTGGACGTATGCGTAGTGACACATTAACGATACCGCTATCCTGTAGTGCCCACTCCTTGCGTAGAATGGACGCGCTCCTGTCAACTGCGCCAGGCTGGCTTCGAGGATCAAGCCGGGCCTGCCTGTCGGACGTGACCTGTATTCTGTCCTCGACCACTAGCGCATTGCCCTGCCGGTCGTGCCAGCGCGCATGCCGGCCCTGAAAAAACCGGGCCAACAAATTGCCGTTGTCGATACGGCCTGCCCTGGCAAACTCAAATGCGCCGAAACGACTGGCATGTTGCTCATATAACGCCACGTCCTGCAAGCGTCCTAACCAGGTAATAGCGACAAAAAAGGCAAGCACGCATAAAAGCACAATCAAGCCTTCCGTGAGTGCTTGTCCATACTGGTATTTCATATCATTCTTCCTTTTTGACCGGATTCGAAACGAGATGCGCCTGCCAGAACGGATGCCACAGGCCCGGCGATTCGCTGCGATACCTTCTGTTTTCGCTGGCCGGCTCAAAGAACGTCTCGGCCGATGCCGTGACGACAAGCGTGGGCTGGTCGGCAAAATGTTCTTTGACCGTGATCGTGAACCCCAACGGGCGACGGCGATAAGCGTCACGCACGTCGTAATAGGGAACCAGACCGCCTCCCTCCCATCGAGGCTTGCTGACGACAGCACGTGAATTTGCCAATGGATTGGCGCTACCGGAAAAAATATCCCAGCTTGTAGCCTGGGTAACCCAGCGCCAGAAATCAATATCGCCGAAGTGATCTGGCGCGTTCTCCGAGTAAGGCATGTCAATGCCTGGCGTGTTCGCTCGGCCCGGAATCCAGCCCCACCCCATGGGATATTCCCGGTAGTAGCAGCCGATATACTGATTGCTTCTGAGCGCGTGATAAGACTGGGTATCTGTTGATTGCCAGTTGCCGTCGCTGTCGAGCACGGTGCGGCCACGTCGCCGCAACTCATGGCGCAGTTGCGGGCATTGATATTGAACCATCCAGCCATTGCGTTGTACATGGTCGCGAACATCCAGAAAATCATAAAGCGCTACCACATCTTCGAGAAACCGCCGATAGCCCGCAGTTGGCCGGTGTCGCGTGGCGTAGGATTTATCAAGGCCATTGTGCGCCACCCATGAAATTGGCGCAGCGCGATCCGCCGGATAGCTGACGGGCACGCTCGCTGCCGGTTGGCGGATTGACTCGTCCGGCGCCAACGAGGCTTTCTGCATGACATGATTTTGCGGAAAGTTCTGCTCGAGCACCTGCGTGATCGCCCTGTCCCTGGCGCCCTGCATACTCTGCTGGACAGCTTCGGAGGCGGCCTGCAGCACATGCCGGACAATCCGGTCATGTTCTGCAAAAAGACGCGGCAATTGGCCGCCGTTGCGGGCCATGCCCTGAAGCGCCAACGCACGCGCAGAGGCGGTGTAGCCGGCCAGGTGCTGCGCGCCGAACATCATGCCGATCACGTGCGCCGGCGGATTGAATGTTGCCAACTGCTGACCCTGTGCTGCTGCAAACAGGCTCCAGGAACCGAGCGTGACCAGATGGGCCATTGCAACTTGGTGCGCCGTCTGCGTAAGATTGATATATGCCTGCATATTCAACGCCCGGGCCTGTACCAACGCGCCTGAATAGGCCGCGGCATCGGCCGCGTGCGTCAGTCTCGCCTTGCGTGCGACTACCTGCCCGACACCAAACTGATAGATAAGCGCCACAGCCAGTAGCATGATCAAAAAAAGCCCCAGCACCAATGCCTGACCATGCTGCGAAGCAAGCAGCCTGTTCCGCCGATAGTTAAGGTACAGCCCATTCATGACAAAGGCAATTACTGTCCGGTTGAGCCACCATCGGCAGCGTCTGCATTGCCCGTAAAGCTTTTGAGAGATTTGGCCGCTATTTGCCCTGCTGCCCGTTCAGCCGCGCTGCGGGCCGCCTGGGATTCAGCAGAGCCATCTTCGCCGGCCAGTTCCCTGGCTATGGCTGCCGTCTGCGAACGCAGCGTTTGACCAAACAGCTGAAACACCGCGATAGCAGAGATAGCCACCAGCGCAACAACAATGATGTACTCTGTCATGCCCTGCCCGCGTTGTGCTCTTAAACGTTCCTGCATACCTGTCCTCCGGTTGATTGATGAGGCAGATAGTGTGCCGTGCAGCGAAGACAGGTGCAATTCGCAGAATCCGACTGCGACATTTCCATATGTAGCACCTTGCGCAATTCTCACCGGCTGCAGGCGTATACGTTTTATGCATAACAGAATTCAAAACAGGCCCATTGCGCCAGGCGCCACAGCCTACTAACATGGGCAACAAGCAAAGTACATTCCAATTGAAATATCACCCTTAAATACCGCTTTTAAATATCACCAAGGAACGCGATTCATGTTTGACTGTGCGCCAGCCAAAAAGCACACCGAAAAAATCAACTTCGATGTTCCCGATCATGCTTGCGATAGCCATTGCCATATCTTCGGGCCGGCCGAGCGATTTCCTTTTGACGCCAATCGCTCTTATACGCCACCCGACGCGGGCTATGACGATCTGCATGCCAAACAGACGAACCTGGGTCTGGGCCGTGCCGTACTGGTTCAGCCCAACTGTCACGGCTATGACATGGCAGCAATCACAGACGCCATAGCGCGTAGTCGGGGCCAGTATCGTGGAGTGGCGCTGCTGCCAGCACACGTAAGCCGCGATCGATTGCTGCAACTGGACCAGGCCGGCATTCGAGGAGTGCGCTTTAATTTCGTGGCGCATCTGACGGGCGCAACAGTCGATGACGTGAAGAGCATGGCAGACAAAGTTGCCGACCTGGGTTGGCATATCTGCATTCACGCTGACGAGAAATCACTGCTGCGCCTGCTGCCGGCCCTCCAGCATCTGCCGGTACCCTTTGTCATTGATCATATGGGGCGAATAAACATTGATAAAGGCGTACATAGCGAAGCCTTTGGGGCGTTGCTGCAACTGCGTCAGTGCCCGCAGGCCTGGATTAAGGTTTCCGGAATAGACCGACTGGCCGGTGGCGAGGTTCCTTATACTGCCGGCCATGCATTCATGAAAGCAATTATTGACGCCATGCCCGATCGTACCCTGTGGGGCAGCGACTGGCCGCACCCGAATGTCAGGGGTGCAGTACCCGACGACGGCATGTTGCTCAATATTTTCAATCAAGTCTGTGGGAATCCCGCGCTGCGCGACAAGATCCTTGTCGACAATCCTCACGTACTCTATCGATTCGACGATACCGAGGCAGCCGGAGCGGTAAAATGACTATGTCAACTGTAATTGTCATCAGGATTCCCGGTATCCGGCTTAGCCGTGAAGCCTGCGATGCAATGCTGCGCACGCTCCTTGGCGCCGCTTACATCCGTGCCCACCTGTGTCATGCCGTAGACACTCCTGAGACTTATATCTATCTTGCAGATGCACTGGATCGCTCCATGGCGCATGAACCAGCGAAAATCACAACTGCGGCCGGACCGACTGATGCCCTTGCTGCCGCCATTGCCCGGCGCTATCCAGGCGCAAGCACGCACGTGCTGCAGCTCACGCTGGATGTGCAGGGCCAGGCCTGGGACAAAACGGCGGCCTGGCATTACGTCGTGGAAACCGACGTTAACGCCGCAGCCGAAGTCGACTTCAACAACTGGTACACGCAGGAACATATGCCGGGCCTGGCAGCCGTACCCGGCACCGTCAGGGCCATGCGCCTTTACAATCGTGATGGCGCACCGCGCTACCATGCATTGTATTTACTGCAGACACGAGACACGTTTGGCTCTCCACCATGGCTCGCTGTCCGGGGTACCGAATGGAGCAGCCGGGTGCGCCCGCACTTCAACAATACCAAACGCACGATGTTCAACATTATCGAGTAAGGAACACAATGACTCGCCTATCAGCGCCGGATCCGGCCACGCTCAATGACCATCAAAAGCAAGTATATGCTGCTATCGCCGCAGGCCCGCGCGGTCAGGTACGGGGGCCGCTGGCCATCTGGCTGAACCGGCCCGGTCTGGCCGAACACGCACAGGCGTTGGGCCAGTACTGCCGCTATGACTCGAGCCTTTGCACGCGCCTGTCCGAACTGGCTATTTTGACGATGGCAGTGTTGTGGCAATCTGAATTTGAATGGTGGGCGCACCAGCCGATCGCGCTCAAAGCAGGTATTTCACAGGACACCATCGACGCGCTGATGCGAAACCACCAGCCCATTCCCTTTGCACAGGAAGATGAACAGGTTGTATATGAATTTGTGCACACGCTGGTTACCACCCGTCAGATCCCCCAGTGGCTGTACGACAAAGCTATCGACACGCTGGGTCAGGACAATGTCGTGGACCTGGTCGGACTGGCCGGATACTACACGCTGATCTCAATGACCCTGAATGTTTTCGAGGTGGGATTGCCCGAAGGTGCGCAGGTACAATTCAAAAAATGAATCTGAATTCAAACGTTGATTTAAACATTAATTAAAACAGTATTTAAATTTCCGTTTATACAGGCCTCGGGTCTGACTACCGGCATACAACCGCCGGCATGTTGCTAGCACAGCACAATGGTCAGAACCTACCGCCGGCAAGTGACCGAATTTGACCGAGACGAGGCCGTATAAACAGGCTAGTAGTTTTCCAGGCTTTCGCAGGTTTGCAGGCGGATCGGGTCGGGGATATAGACGTCTCTGCCTTCTACCGCGATGAGCTGACGTGCGCACAGATCGCGCATGATGCGCGAAAAATGCTCTGGAGTGATGTTCAGCAGTGATGCAACCAGCGCCTTGTTGGTCTGAAAGCGGAACTGACCACCATCCTGAATTTGTGCATGCTCGAGAAAATAGTCCACCACGCGCTGGGTAGCGGATTTGAGCGTATAAGATTCGATATCCTTGAGCAAAGCATATACCCTGCGACTCATGTTGCCGAGCATGCACATGGCAAATGCCGGCTCGCGTTCAAGCAGCGCCAGCATGCTGTCTTTAGAAATATGCAATAAGAATAAACTGCTGGTCGCCTGCGCTGCGACCAGATTTTCCATATTATCCAGAAAAACGCTCTCTTCTCCGAAGCTATCGCCCGGCCCCAGTGTATGTACGACTTTTTCGCTCCCATTGGGTGCGACAAACAGCAGTTTGACACTGCCGTTGACGACAATGTGAAACCCTTTGCGGGTCGCGCCATTTTCAATGATGTCATGAATGAGTGCGCCCTTGTGGAACGAACGATGCCTGACTGACAACGCTATTGTCTTGATTGCTGCTGGCGCCAAGCCTTCGAACATAGGCAAGCGAGCCAGGAATTCGCTAACAGATAGAGCTCCTCTGACCATAGGCTTAATCCCTCAAATGAGAATAAGCGCTATTGTGAAAGTTTTAATGAAAATTTATTTTGATACAAGTCAATAAAATACCATCATTTCGATCAATTTTTCTTTAGCCCTGCCATTTCGCTCAGACCTGCCAATCGATCGGCGCCACGCCGTGGGCCTGAAGATATTCGTTGGCTTTTGAAAAATGCCCGCAACCAAAAAAACCCCGGCTTGCAGACAATGGAGAGGGATGAACGCCTGTCAGAACCAGATGGCGCTTTTTGTCTATGAACGCGCCTTTCTTTTTAGCGTGATTACCCCATAACATGAACACCAGATGCTCGCGTTTGTCGTTAAGCGCACGGATCACCTGATCTGTGAACGTCTCCCACCCCCAGGCAGCGTGAGAATGGGCCATACCGGCTTGTACCGTGAGCACGGTGTTCAGAAGCAGCACGCCCTGCCGCGCCCATTTTTCAAGATAACCGTGGTCGGGCATGGTGAATCCCGGAATATCGGTTTTGAGTTCCTTGTAAATATTCAATAACGATGGCGGAATGCGCACGGACGGTTTGACCGAGAATGCCAGGCCATGTGCCTGATCCGGGCCATGATAAGGATCCTGCCCCAGAATAACGACTTTGACCTGGTCCAGCGGCGTTAGCCGAAAAGCACTGAACGTATCATGCTCTGATGGATATATCGTATTGCCGTTTTTCCGGGCCTGGAGGACACGCTCGCGCAGAGATATGAAATAAGGCTTTTCCTTTTCGGGCCCGATGGCATCGGCCCAGCTTTGGACGACTTCTGTCATGTGTTTGAGCGGCACCTGGCGCCGTATTGGTTGGTGAAAAACCGAATTGTACCAACTATTGCCGCATCTGCCCTGCGGCCGAGGGGACTTATGGCCCGCCGGCGTGACCGTTACAGCGGCCTGCCGCCACCGAGGTCACGGTTGCTGCTGCGGTTGCTGCTGCGGTTGCTGCGGTTGCTGCGGTTGCTGTTGCATTTGCTGCTGTT
>DATGQC010000358.1:0-9736 GCA_035304425.1 Advenella sp. | reverse complement strand
ATGGCGAGAAATGTCAGGGCGCTCACAAGCCACATGTGCCAGACTAACGCAAATCCGAGCACTGTGCAAAGACCGGCGATAATAATGCCTGCTCCGGTATTGGCGGGCATGTGGATTGGCAGGAAGCCGCTTTGCGGACGCTGGAAATTGTGCTGTTTCATCTGTGCCCAGGCATCCCCGTCATGTACTTGCGGCGTGAAAGCGAAGTTGTAGGATGGCGGCGGTGACGAAGTTGACCATTCAAGAGTGCGTCCATTCCAGGGGTCGCCGGTAATATCGCGCAACGAATCACGCTTGCGATAGCTGACAACCAGCTGGATGAGAAAGCTGGCGATGCCCAGCGCAATTACGAAAGCGCCGGCTGCAGCAATCTGGAACCAGATCTGCAAGGATTGATCCTCGAAGTGGCTCAGGCGACGGGTAACGCCCATGAAGCCCAGCACGTACAGCGGCATGAAAGCCATGTAAAAGCCGATCAGCCAGCACCAGAACGAACACTTGCCCCAGAAAGGATCCAGCTTGTAGCCGAATGCCTTGGGGAACCAGTATGTGATTGCGGCAAACAGGCCGAATAACACGCCTCCGATAATGACATTATGAAAGTGCGCAATCAGGAAGAGGCTATTGTGCAGGACAAAGTCTGCCGATGGGATAGCCAGCATCACGCCTGTCATACCGCCGATGACGAATGTCACCATGAAGCCGATGGTCCACATCATTGGCACATCGAAGCGGATCCGGCCGCGATACATGGTGAACAGCCAGATGAAGAGTTTGGCGCCGGTAGGGATCGAAATGATCATGGTGGCAATGCCGAAGAAGGAATTGACACTGGCGCCGGAGCCCATGGTGAAGAAGTGATGCAGCCAAACCAGATAGGACAGAATCGTAATGACGACTGTGGCGTATACCATGGATGCGTAGCCGAACAGGCGCTTGCCACTATAAGTGGAAACGATTTCGGAGAAGACGCCGAACAACGGAAGAATCAGGATATAGACTTCCGGGTGGCCCCAGATCCAGATCAGATTCACATACATCATGGGGTTGCCGCCCAGATCGTTGGTAAAGAAATTGGTGCCAACGTAGCGGTCCAGCGTGAGCAGGGCCAGAACGGCGGTCAAAACCGGGAACGATGCCACGATCAGGGTGTTGGTGCACAGCGATGTCCAGGTAAACACCGGCATTTTCATCATGCCCATGCCAGGGGCCCGCATCTTGATGATCGTCACGATCAGGTTGATGCCCGACAGGGTCGTGCCGATCCCCGCCACCTGCAGCGCCCATATGTAATAGTCCATGCCCACACTGGGGCTGTGTTCGATGCCGGACAGCGGCGGGTAGGCCAGCCAGCCGGTGGTGGAGAATTCACCTATGAACAGGGAAATCATCACCAGCACGGCGCCGCCTGTGGTCATCCAGAAACTGAAGTTATTCAGGAACGGAAAGGCGACGTCCCGTGCGCCGATTTGCAGCGGAACGATATAGTTCATCAGGCCTGTTACCAGTGGCATGGCCACGAAGAAAATCATGATCACGCCATGCGCGGTGAAAATCTGGTCGTAATGATGGGGCGGCAGGTAGCCTGTGGAATCGCCAAATGCAATTGCCTGCTGGATTCGCATCATGATGGCGTCGGAAAAACCGCGCAGCAGCATGATCAGGCCAAGAATCATGTACATGATGCCGATTTTTTTGTGGTCGATGCTGGTAAACCATTCAAGCCAAAGGTAGCGCCACAGCTTGAAATAGCTGATGGCGGCAATCAATGCGATACCGCCAAGCAATACGACCGCGAAGGTGGCGATCAGGATAGGTTCGTGGAAGGGTATGGCGTCCCAACCAAGGCGACCGAGAATAAGGGTATGCAGATCCATGGGCTCAAATTATTGAAAACAGAGTGACGGCCAAAACGGCTGGCCGGGATATGGCTATTTGGAGGACACAGCCTCAGGGCGACGCGTTCATCAGTTGCAGCGAGGAAAAGGCGGGATCTGTGGTAGTGCAGAAGCCACTCACATAAATCCGGCGCCTGGCGTTTTCCAGGCCAAGGTTGATCCGGGTGGTTTTATCCAGTTCAGCCATGTTGTATATGCCTGGCACGCCCAAGCCTCCCTGGGCATCAATGGCCATCATGTCGCGCATGCACATGCGGTTTGGTTCGACACAGCGATTCAGAATGGCGTCATATAGTCCGGGCGCTACGCTGGCGTAATACCGTACCGGGTCGCGCTCGCTCGGCATTTCCAATTGCAGATAAGCAGCGCGGCTAAGCTCGGTCTGGCTTTGTTTGACGGTGTTTACCCATGCGTCAAAGTCTTCCGTATTCAGTCCATGGAACTTGAACCGCATGCCCGAAAAACCGGCGCCGCTGTAATTGGAGGAAAAGCCCTTGTAAACGCCTTCCTTGTTGATGATCGCATGCAGTTGCGTTTCCATGCCGGCCATGGTGTAGATTTGACCTGCCAGCGCGGGAATAAAGAAGGAGTTCATGACGCTGGATGACGTCAGCCGGAACGCAATGGGACGGTCAACGGGCGCAGCCAGCTCATTCACGGTTGCAATACCGTACTCAGGATAGAAAAACAGCCATTTCCAGTCCAGGGCGACCACTTGCACCGTTAAAGGCTTAACATTTGCGGGCAGCGCGCGCTGTGCATCAATACGTTCGAGCGGGCGGTAAGGGTCCAGCTTGTGCGTGCTGACCCAGGTCACGGCACCCAGTGCAATGATGATCAGCAGGGGAACCAGCCAGATGACCAGCTCAATGAGCGTGGAATGATTCCATTCGGGCGCATACGTTGCCTTGGTGTTGGACGCACGGTAGCGCCAGGCAAAGAATAATGTCAGGAAAATGACCGGAATGATCACAATCAGCATTAATGCAACTGAAATATAGATCAGATTGCGTTGTTGCAGCGCGATATCGCCCGAAGGTGAAAGCAGAACAGCGTCGCACCCAGCAAGAATGGGTACAAGGGCCAATAAGGCCAGGAAACGGAAGGTCTTGGAATGAAGCATGCCAAAAAGGTGCCAGCGTAGAACCGTGGAAAAATATAGCATATACTTAAACCGTTCCTGTTAGGAATTGGACGTTTTGTCCTATGGTGTAAATGCGCGGCAGATGCGATCCTTCGTCTTTAGCTCATATTAACTTAAATTGAACCTATGATGTCAAGCGCTGATCAGACAAACACTGAACCCTCTTCGCGTACGATGGAAAATGACGCCAGAGAACAAATGGCAGGCCATGGCCCGGTCGCTGCCGGCGAAATCGCCATTGGTGTGGTCATTGGTCGCGCATCCGAGTACTTCGACTTCTTTGTCTACGGCCTGGCATCGGTCCTGGTCTTTCCTGCGCTGTTCTTTCCGTTTGTCAATTCCCTGACCGGTACGCTCTATTCGTTCACTATTTTTGCCTTTGCCTTCATTACCCGTCCGTTCGGCACCGCTCTGTTCATGAGCATTCAGCGCCGCTGGGGCAGGGGAACCAAGCTGACTTTGGCGCTTTTTCTGCTTGGCACGGCTACGGCCGGCATTGCCTTTTTGCCGACTTATGAATCGCAGGGCGCATTGTCAATTGGCCTGTTGATCCTGTTTCGCAGTCTGCAGGGCGTCGCGTTCGGCGGCTCTTGGGATGGCTTGCCATCATTGCTCGCTCTGAATGCTCCCAAGCAGCGCAGGGGTTGGTATGCCATGCTCGGCCAGTTGGGCGCCCCTGTCGGTTTTCTGGTGGCCAGTTCCCTGTTCTTGTTCCTGCATTCCACCTTGTCAGCCGAAGACTTTCTCGGCTGGGGCTGGCGTTATCCGTTTTTCGTGGCCTTTGCCATTAACGTTGTCGCGTTGTTTGCGCGTTTACGGCTGGTTTTGACCGAACAGTACACGAAGTTGCTGGAAGAGGGGGAGCTGGAGCCCATTGGCACCTTGGAAATGCTTGCCGGGCAAGGATACAACCTGTTCATAGGCGCGTTTGCGGCACTGGCAAGCTATGCCCTGTTCCATATTGTGACGATTTTCCCCCTGTCCTGGATTGGCTTAACGGCTACCCAGTCCATTAATGAAGTGCTATTCATTCAGGTTATTGGCGCGGCGGTCGCCATGGCTGCGACCATTGTCTCCGGCATTATTGCCGATCGCATCGGACGCCGAACAACACTGACTGCGCTGGCCATTCTCATTGCGATTTTCGGCTTTTTGGCGCCCGTATTGTTAAATGGCGACGCGATGGGGCAGGATGCGTTTATCCTGATCGGTTTTGCCTTGCTTGGCTTGTCCTATGGCCAGTCGTCAGGAACCGTGACGGCCAATTTTTCCTCGCGTTTCCGCTATACGGGCGCGGCGTTAACGTCTGATCTGGCATGGTTGCTGGGCGCTGCGTTCGCCCCGCTGGTGGCGCTCGGCTTATCAATGCAGTTCGGCCTGGTGGCGGTCAGTCTCTATCTGCTATCCGGGGCTGCGTGCACGGTGTTGGCGCTGTGGATCAACCGTAAGCTTAAGCCGCTGACTCTGCGCAGGGGCGGATAAGCGTCGTTTTGGTAAACAGTTGGGCCGCCCGTTTACCATACGGTCGCTCATAGCTAAATTAGAAAACCCAAACTTCGGTTTGGGTTTTTGCATGTAGGGGTGGGGCACGAGGATCACGCCGGATTGTCGATTCAGATTGTCGATTCATTTAGCCCGGGCGGTGATCTTGAGTTGGATGGCCGTTGCGCGTGGCAATTTTTGTATCACTTGGGCTACAAATTTGTGAATATAGAGTTATTTGATGCTTATAGGCTACACATATCTATAAATATTGTTTGTATCGATAGAGGAATTTAATTGGGTGGATCGCTGCAATGATGCGCCTCCCGGACTGCATTTTAAGATTGGAACTTAATTTTGATGCCCCGAGATACAGTGACGACATTCGCTGAAGTTGCGGGCGTGCGAAAGGTGAGCAAGGCGGAGCGTTGGAGCCAGCAAACGCTGGCGCAATGTGCGGGTGTTTCGCGTAGAACGGTTTTTCTTATGGAAACGCGTGCCAAAAGCGATATGAGCGTCGCTGTTTTGCTGCGGTTGCTGGCGATCCCTCAAGCCGATCAAGCGAGCGCACGTTCGAACCATTGAAGATATTCTGGATGAACAGCGACGGGCTGACGCTTAAGCCTATTAACGGGATGTCCGTAAGGGCCGGGAGCACATACTCTGTCTTGCGTTCCGGGCATTCGGCGTTACGGGAAGAGTTGATGCACGAGGTATCTTTGATTGGATAGACAAGACGCAAAAAAGCCCAAACCGAAGTTTGGGCTTTTTATAAATTCTGGAGCGGGAAACGAGGCTCGAACTCGCGACCTCAACCTTGGCAAGGTTGCGCTCTACCAACTGAGCTATTCCCGCAGTTTCAGCTGAAAATCACTTTGCTTTTAATCGAATAGTGTTTAATTATTCGGTAACTGCATTTGCAATCTCGATCAGCTAAGCCATAAATTATATACAAGCTTTTTGAGATTTGCAACTAATTTTCTTGCTGCGTTCTTCGAAAATCATATTCTGTGTTCTTTATGCATCACCGGGCTGATTCCGTCGCCAAAACGGATTAGTCGCTGCTGCCACATGAATCTCTTTGCGAAGAGGCGAAACTATAGCAGTAAATTAATTATAATGTCAAATTAATTTCACACTGGCAGGTGCTTTTTGATGCGGGACGATACAACGCAGGATCTTACGGGTCTCAATACATTGGGACTGGTCTCGCATGCCGCCCATTACTTGCGGCTTGAAAGCGAACAGCAATTGCCTATGGTCACGCAATGGCAACGCACGGCGGGCGGCGCGATCTACGTGCTGGGCGGCGGGAGCAACCTGATTCTGCGCGAGCGCCTGTCCCGCCCCGTGGTGCATAATTTGCTCAAGGGCATCCGGCTGATCGAAGAAACGCCAGAGGCCTTTATTGTTGAAGCGGCTGGCGGCGAAGTCTGGCACGATTTTGTTGGCACATGTATTGGCAATGGCTGGTACGGACTGGAGAATCTTGCGCTGATTCCCGGTACGGTGGGCGCTTGTCCGGTGCAAAATATTGGTGCTTATGGTGTCGAGGTCATGGATCGGATAGACAGCGTGTACGCCTGGGACCTGGCGCTTGGCCAGCCGCGCTGTTTCACTGCGCAGGAATGCGCGTTTTCTTACCGCGACAGCCTTTTCAAGAAACCGGCAGGGCAGGGCTATCTGATTACGGCGGTGCGCTTTCGTCTGCCCAGACAGTGGGCGCCGGTTACAACCTATCCCGATCTCAAAAACGATCCTGAGCTCGCACAAAATACTACGCCACAAAAGATTTTCGATGCGGTCTGTCGTATTCGGCAGGCCAAGTTGCCTGATCCTGCGAAGATCGGCAACGCCGGTTCTTTTTTCAAGAACCCGATCGTATCTGCGGCGAAGCAATCACAATTGAAAACAGACTATCCGGCGCTCGTCTCCTATCCGCAAGCTGACGGCAGTTATAAACTGGCGGCCGGCTGGATGATCGAACAATGCGGCTGGAAAGGGCGCTCGTTCGGGCCTGTCGGCATGCATGATCGCCAGGCGCTGGTGCTTGTCAATCATGGCGGCGCAACGGCGACCGATGTACTGGCGCTGGCAGACGCAGTAGTAGAATCAGTAAGGCAGAAATTCGGTGTGACGCTGGAGCGCGAGCCGGTTCTGTTCGACTGAGCTGGCGACGCTGCAACTGTTTTGATTCTCGTTATTACAACCGTCATCGTAATTTCTGTCCGCCGCTTTTGCGACATTTTAATTTCTGGCGGCATTTTGGTTCATAGCGGCTTTTGCGTATTGGCGGCATCTGTATTTCATATTACGCTTATCACCGATGCGAAAACGGCTGCCTGATCGCAGCCGTTCCAATCGTAACAACAGGTTGTATTGAAAAGCCTCCTGGCTTTCATTGGGTCTTAGCCGCCAATCACATCCTGCATGGAAAACAGACCTGCAGGCTTGTCCTGCAAAAACAGCGCGGCCCGGATGCTGCCCTGGGCATAGGTACTGCGGCTGGATGATTTATGCGTAATTTCGATACGTTCGCCGGTGCCCAGGAACATCACGGTGTGATCGCCGATCACGTCGCCACCACGTACGACTGAAAAGCCGATCTGGCCGTCCTGGCGTGCGCCGGTGTGGCCGTGGCGGCTCCAGTCTGCGATGTCGTCCAGCTTTTTGCCCCAGGCGTTGGCGACGGTTTCGCCCATGATCAGCGCGGTGCCGGAAGGCGCATCCACTTTGTGTTTATGATGTGCCTCGTATACTTCCACGTCGTAGCCGCTGTTGAGCATTTTCGCAGCCTGTTCGAGCAGCCGCAGCGTCGCGTTAACACCAATACTCATATTCGGGGCAAACACGATGGCAATGTGCTCGGCGGCCGAGGCGATCGCCGCCTGGCCTGCCGCATCAAAACCGGTAGTGCCGATGACCATTTTTACCTTGTGCTGTACGCAGGCCTGCACATGCGCCAGGGTACCTTCGGGACGGGTGAAATCGATCAGGCAATCACAGTCTTTGAGCGCTGTCAGATCACTGCCCAGTTGCACGCCGGTATTTTTGCCCAGAAACGCGCCGGCGTCCTCCCCAAGATGGCTGCTGCCGGCATGATCCAGTGCGACTGCAAGCGTGAGTTCGGGATGCGCCAGAACGGCTTCGATAAGCATGCGACCCATACGGCCGCTGGCTCCGGAAATGGCAATACGCATGATGGGATATTTCCTGAAGAAAGCTGCAGCCCGCTGCGGGCATGCAAATGAATAGGGAGTGAAACCGGGAATGCAGCCCGTGTCTATGCATTGCCCTGCGCATGAACCATGGGTGCGCGCAGGGCGTGGGGCCGGGTTACCGGGTGCGGGTGGCGCCGGGAGCCGGTTCTATATTGATCGGTTCATTTGTCGCTGGTGCGGCAGGCGCAGAACCCGCCGCTTCCTGGGTGCTGCCATCGTCCATAGGATAAGTTGTGACCGCGTTGCTGTCGGTGCCTGCCGGCGCGGCCTGCAGTGCCGCCGGATCGGTTACTTCGGTTTCCGGCGCTTTGTCGCCAGGGCGGTACAGGCGCGCTTCTTGCTTGAAGGGCTGGAACGAGGGCTGTTCATCGCCTTCCCAGCGATCTACGCGGCCGTTGACAAACCAGACGGAAAATTTGCGTTCTACGGCATCGCCATAGCCCGGTTTGAAATAATAGGGGTAGTCCCAGCGGTCCGGATGGAACATGTCTTTGAGCGTCGGCGAGCCCAGTGCGTAGCGCACCTGATCCTCTGTCATGCCTTTTTGCAGGAGAGCGACATCTTCGGCGGTGATCCAGTTACCTTGTTGAACAGAAGGCCTGTATGGGAAACCCCATTCTCCTGAGGCGCAACCCCCCAGCACCGCAAGCGCTGTAAGAGAGGCGACCAGACCATACCGGATACGGGGGAAAAGGCGAGTTTGGTTCATGACTTGGCGACGTTCCTGTATTTGGACTCGTAAAAGCGTTATGATAATAGTTCTGGGCAATCAATAGGATTGTTTAGCCAGGTAATCTCAAAAATTAGTCGGAAGCGTGTTTTCCGCAATACCTTATCCACCTCCCATTTATCAGAGAGCGAGCCTTGAACGAATTACACGATCCCAGTGAATTGAAAAGCATGGGTCTCAAAGCCACTTTCCCGCGGCTCAAGATCCTGGATATCTTCCGCAAAGCAGAAATTCGTCACTTGAGTGCCGAAGATGTGTATCGTCTGCTTATTTCCGAAAACGTCGATATCGGTCTGGCCACTGTCTACCGGGTGCTCACGCAGTTCGAGCAGGCCGGCATCCTGTCCCGCAGCCAGTTTGATAATGGCAAGGCAGTTTATGAACTGGACGATGGCGATCACCACGACCACTTGGTATGTTCCGTTTGCGGGAAAGTGGTCGAGTTCTCCGACCCTGAAATTGAAAAGCGTCAGTTCAAAGTCGCCAAGGACAATAACTTTGTGCTGGAAAGCCATGCCATGGTTCTTTATGGCATTTGTGGCGACTGCGAGTCCAAGCATCGCCGCTAGACCGGCGACATAGGGGCCGGCGACCTGCCGGCCCGTCGATTCGATCCACCCTGCCGCAGGCAGCATGGCTGGTACGCAGGGTGTTGTCAAAAAAGGCAGATTGATATCTGCCTTTTTTATTGCCCGTTGTATCCGTTGATTGCCGTTGCGCATGCAGCGCTCAATCGGAGTGAATCAGCATTTCGCGGGCATGCTGGCGCGTCGTTTCGGTAATTTTGACGCCTCCGAGCATGCGGGCGATCTCTTCGGTGCGGGCATGGTCATTGAGCAGGTCGATGCGCGATACGGTTTCTTTTTTTCCTTGCTTTTTCTGTACTTCGAAATGGTGATGCGCGCAAGCGGCCACCTGCGGCAGGTGCGTTACGCAAAGAACCTGATGATGTCGTCCCAGATCACGTAGCAGCTTGCCGACGACCTCGGCCACCGCGCCGCCAATGCCGGTATCCACTTCGTCGTAAATCAGTGTAGGCACCTGGTGTGCGCGATTGGCCATGACCGACAGGGCCAGCGATATGCGAGCCAGTTCACCGCCAGAGGCCACTTTGGCCAGTGGGCGCGGTTCACTGCCAGTGTGGGCTGCCACGTTGAACTGCACGTGGTCCATGCCCGAGGCGCCGGGTTCGGCCGGTTGTATCGTTATTTCAAATGTACTGCCTTTCATGGCCAGGGTCTGCAATGCCTTGCTGACTTCT
>DATGQC010000357.1:0-2680 GCA_035304425.1 Advenella sp. | reverse complement strand
AACGAAGCGGGCGGCAGCCGCACCACGGCGTGTCATATTGATATCCCGTTGCGTCACTGCACGGTCAAGTTGGATGGCGTGGATGTTGTGCGTAACGGCAAGGTGTTGGACGGGGGCGTAAATGAGTAAGGCAGATGCAGTCTATGAGCAGCAGGGCTTTGGCGCCGAACTGGAGCCGGTAGCGCCCTATGGCCTGTTAATTATCGACCTGGTCAACGGCTTTGCCAATCCAGAAGTCTTTGGCGGGGGCAATATTCCCCAGGCAATCGAGAATACGCAGACACTGCTGCAAACAGCGCGCGAACAGGGCTGGCCCGTGGCGCACACGCGCATTGTCTATGCGGACGATGGCGCCGACAATAATATTTTCAGTATCAAGGTGCCCGGCATGCTGGGCTTGCTGGAAAACGAACCCAATAGCCAGATTGTGCCGCAACTGACGCCGGTGCAGGGAGAGTTGATCGTACGTAAAAATGTGCCGTCGGCCTTTTTTGGTACCTCGCTGGCGGCCTGGCTGACACAGCGCGGCGTGAAAACCCTGCTGGTTGCCGGCGCCGTTACCAGCGGGTGCGTACGCGCCTCGGTGGTCGACGCCATGCAACTGGGCTTTCGGCCGCTGGTGGTTGCCGATTGCGTTGGCGACCGGGCCCAGGCGCCCCACGAGGCAAATCTGTTTGACATGAAGCAAAAATATGCGACAGTGGCCGATCGCGAGCAGGCGATGCGGCTGATTGGCCTGGACTAGCGCATCGGCAAAGTCGGCATTAAGCCCCGATACTGTATGGCCATGTATCAGGAAAAAGGCTGATCGTCAGCCTTTTTCTTTTGTATGACGTCATTGACAGCAGGCTGGCGCCGCGCCGGAGTTGCCAGCGCGGCGCCGAACATGACAAGCTCTTTATGTGATGCGCATATCCATTGCAACTGTGCCATTTGCCTGACATCTGCACCGGGAATGCACACATTGCGGCGATTGAATACAATCGGCTTGTTTTCGGTGTTTTGTCTTATGGAGTCATATCTGTGACCTTATCGACCGCGTATCCCCGTGATTTGATCGGCTATGGCCGCAAGCCGCCCCATGCAAACTGGCCTGGCAAGGCGCGGATTGCCTTGCAGTTTGTCCTGAACTACGAAGAAGGGGGCGAGAACAGCGTGCTGCATGGAGATCCGGGGTCGGAACAGTTTTTGTCGGAAATCATTGGCGCTGCGACCTATGCAGACCGCCATCTTTCCATGGAGTCCATATACGAGTATGGCGCGCGCGCGGGGGTATGGCGTATTCTGCGCGAGTTCGAGCGGCGCAGCCTGCCGCTTACCGTCTTTGCGGTGGGCATGGCGCTGGAGCGCAATCCAGAGGTCGCGCGCGCTTTCGTGGCGTTGGGGCACGAGGTGGCCTGTCATGGTTACCGCTGGATTCATTATCAGGATGTGCCCGAGCATATCGAACGCGAACATATGCGCCGGTGCGTCGAGGTGGTGTCCGCGTTGCTGGGTCGCCACCCTGAAGGCTGGTACACCGGTCGTGACAGCCCCAATACCCGTCGGCTGGTGGTGCAGGAGGGTGGTTTTCTGTATGACTCGGACTACTACGGCGATGATTTGCCGTTCTGGACAGAAGTGGATATGGGCAACAATCAAAGGCAACCGCAATTGATCGTTCCCTACACGCTGGATACGAACGATATGCGCTTTGCATCGCCACAGGGTTTCAACAGTGGCGAGCAGTTTTTCAATTACCTCAAAGATGCTTTTGATGTGTTGTATGCAGAAGGCCAGGATACGCCCAAAATGATGTCAGTCGGGCTGCATTGCCGCATTATCGGCCGGCCAGGCCGCTTTGCCGCCCTGCAGCGGTTTCTGGATCATGTACAGCAGCATGATCTTGTGTGGATTACCACCCGTGCCGCGATCGCGCGTCATTGGGTGAAGACGCATCCGTGGCAGGGGCGGTAACGGCTTGGGCTATTCAGGCGTCGAGCGTAGCCGAGTCTGTTTTTGGCGTATGGCTGGCATGTCGTGTCCGTATGTGAAACGCTTTGGCCAGAACATGCTCAAGCGTCATTTCATAATTTGATGATCGGCCGCTGAGTCGAGCAGCGATAAATCCATCAGGGCGCACCAGTACAGGTTCCCCTGGATGCTGTCCATAAAGTCTTGAGAATTTTTCATCTGCCGGTAAATAGTCTGCGCCATTGCCAACGTTCACGTAACGAAGATTGATGCCCAGTTTGGCGGACAGACTCTCTGTCGCACTGCGCCAGTCCGGCGGACACTGGTACCCTATGAGTACAAAGCCGGCGCCCCACAAATCAATTGTTGATATTTTTGTTCCGTCTGCATCCAGCAACCAGGCATGAGGAGCGCGCACTCCGGGTATTATTGTTTCCACGTAGTTGCCCAGTTCCGGCGCTGGGGCCTTTTCGTCGGTGGCAAGCAGCGCGCCTTTTCTGTACACGGTTCCCAATTGGTATCCCGTATGCAATACTGAATTTTCTCCGTGAGGATCGGCGCGCTGTTGCAGGAACGTTTTGGCTTCCGGTGAAATAGTTCCTTTCGAAAAATGGCTGCCTTCGCCTACCCGTACTGCTTCAGCGATGGCCTGATAGTGAAGCGAGTTGTAAGTCGCCGATTTGACGGTGATGCGGGCCTTGGATTCTCGTTCAGTCTGATAAGTATC
>DATGQC010000356.1:0-8208 GCA_035304425.1 Advenella sp. | reverse complement strand
AGGAAGAGAAAAATTCAGGAACATTAATTACCTTTGAGGAAGATTCAAAAATGGAATCCGCTGTCATTTCCGGTATCGCGTTCAGCCGCGACGAAGCCAAACTGACGTTGCTGGGTGTACCTGACAAGCCCGGCGTGGCCTTTGCCATTCTGGGCCCCGTAGCCAAAGCCAACATCGACGTCGACATGATCATCCAGAACCAGTCTGTTGACGGCACGACCGACTTTTCCTTTACAGTGAACCGCAACGAATTCAAACGGGCAACGGAACTGCTGACCGACACGATCCTGCCTGCCGTGGGCGCACGTGAAGTGCTGACCGACGACAAGGTCTGCAAAGTGTCTATCGTAGGCATCGGCATGCGCTCACACGCCGGCGTTGCCAGCCAGATGTTCAGCACGCTGGCCAAGGAAGGCGTCAATATCCAGATGATCAGCACCAGTGAAATCAAAACGTCAGTATTGATTGAAGACAAATACATGGAGTTGGCTGTTCGCGCCCTGCATAAAGCATTCGGCCTGGATCAGGAAGCCGAACAGGCCTGATCGCAGCCGGATTGCCGGCAGGCAGATGCGGGGGCAGCGGCTCAGTCAGGCCATAGCGCTGCCGCCACACCCGGGTAAATTTTCCGCCAGTTGCCGGTGTTTTGAGTAAATTTTGTGGCAGCGGGCGCAAAATTCGTGTTAGAATCTCGGATTGTTCGGAGACGTGGCCGAGAGGCTGAAGGCACTTCCCTGCTAAGGAAGCATGTGGGCTTAAACCTGCATCGAGGGTTCGAATCCCTCCGTCTCCGCCAAAAACACTTTAAAGCCCTTGAAATTCAAGGGCTTTTTCATTTCCCACGAAACAATGAGCGCTCGCCGGCCACGCCTGGTTCGCCGCAAATCGTCTGTCTTAGCCTCATCTGTTTTCAGATTCTTGTCTTCGACCTTTTGCCTTCCGCGATCCTGTGGCGCCCGCCATCGACCCCAGGGGCCCTGTCTGCTGACGCCGGCGTTTGCACAGACGACGTCACTTTGCACCCTGCGCCTGATCTGCCTTCATCCGGCCTTCACGTTGCCGCCAGAACCAGCCCCATTGTTTCATACGCTGCCTGCAGCTGCGCCGCGGTGACGATATAGGGCGGCAACACATATATCGTCTGTCCGATGGGACGGATCAACAGACCTTTTTCCAGAAAACGCTGATGCAACTGCCCTGCCGAATACCGATACGACGGCGGCAAATCGAAGGCAGCAACGGTTCCGGTCACACGGGGGCGCAATATCGCCGGCACGCGCTGTTGCAGTCGTTGCAAGCCCTCATGGTGAGATTGCGGCAGCACCTGCAGTGCGCGGGCGGTCTCATCGGTCACCAGCAAATCCATGGCCGCGACGGCGGCAGCACAGGCCAGCGGGTTGGCGGTATAGGAATGTCCATGTGAAAATGCCCGGTCCGCCCGTTCAGACAAAAACGCCTCGTAGATATGTTCGCCCGTGATGGTCAATGCCAGCGGCAGAAAGCCACCGGTAATTCCCTTGGACACACATAAAAAATCAGGCACGACACCGGTCTGCTCAAAAGCGAAACGCGTGCCGGTGCGGCCGAATCCGGTCATCACTTCGTCGAAAATCACCAGCGTATCGTGCTTGCGGGCCAGGGCACATGCCCTGGCCACAAATTGCGGCCGGCACATGCGCATGCCTGCTGCCCCCTGCACCAGCGGCTCCATGATCATCGCCGCAACCTGGCCGGCATGTCGCACCAATGCCGCCTCCAGTGTCGCAAGCGCTGCCTGCTCCCTTGCCTGCACCTCTTGGTCATCCCACCAGGTAGCCGGAAAAGGAATTGCCACTGTTTCAAAAAACAAGGAACGGAATTGATCATGATAGCCGCAATGCGCGCCGACCGACATGGCGCCAACGGTATCGCCATGGTAGCCGCCCTCAAAGCCGATGAACAGCTTGCGTTGCTGCCCATGCGCATTTTTCCAATACTGGTGCGCCATTTTCAGCGCCACTTCAACGGCTGTCGATCCGTTATCGGAAAAGAAATACTTGCCCAGTTGCGAAGGCAACATGGCGTTGAGCGCTTCGCACAGCTGTACGGCAGGCTCGTGGGTGCAACCGGCGAACAGCACATGCTCCAGCCTGGTTGCCTGCGCAGCAATACGCTGGGCAATGTGCGGGCAGCCATGTCCGAACAGATTCACCCACCAGCTCGACACCAGATCAAGATAGGCGCGATTGTCCGTATCATAAAGCCATGGTCCACGACCATGCGAGATCGGCAGACGCGGCGCCGCAGTATGCTCCTGCGTGAACGGATGCCACACCAGCGCCTTGTCCCGCTGGGCGAGTGTACGGTCCTGGCCCGGGTTCATTGTTTCCCTGTTCATTGCTCTTGCGTTCATTCGAGTGCTCCCAATGCCTGTTTAAGCGCAGCCGTCGGCGCAATTTGCATCAAGGCAGATGCGCTTATGCCGGCCGATAACGCCGGAATTTGCTGCAGCACGGGCACACTGCCATAGTCTGCAAGCGTGCGGGCCGTCATGTCGCAGAATGATCCATTCAGTATGACGCCCAATACCGCAATACCGCGCAAGCGCAACGCCTGCAATGTAAGCAACGTATGATTAAGCGTTCCCAGTCTGGTGGACGCCACCACCAGCACAGGCAGACCCAGCCAGGCGATCAGATCGACCATCAGACGTCCGGCCCCCAGCGGCACCATGACACCCCCGGCGCCCTCCACCACCAGCCGCTGCGCGGCAGGCAGGCGGATCTGTTGCAGCGCGAGCTGAACGCCCTCCAGCCGGGCGGCATAATGCGGCGATGCCGGCTCGCGCAACCGGTATGCTTCCGGGTAAGTATGACAACCGGCATGAAGCTTGACCCACTCGCTGTCGGTCATCGGCAGCAAACCCGCCTGCACCGGCTTGAAATAATCCAGTCCGAAATGCCTGCACAGCCAGGCCGACACCAGCGTCTTGCCTACATCCGTATCCGTTCCAGTGACAAAAACACGCATCATCAACCCCTTGCCGCCGGACCGGACACGTGTCGCGCAATAGCCTGGGCCAGCCGGCTCACGCTATCACTGTCATGACCTGCATTCAAGGCGATGCGCAATCGCGACGTACCCGTCGGTACCGTGGGCGGCCGGATCGCCGACACCATCATGCCCTCGTCCAGCAATGCCTTCTTCAATGCCAGCGTACCGGCCTCATCCCCCAGGCACACCGGCACGATATTGGTGCCATCGCCCATGACGGTAATGCCGCGGGCACGCAACAGCTGGCGCAGCAAATCAGCCATGGCAAAGACCTGCTCGCGTTGCGCGGCAAGCGCCGGGATCATGCGCCATGCCTGCGCTGCGGCGGCCACACTCATGGGCGACGGCGCGGTGGAATAAATGAATCCGGCGGTTCGGTTCAGCATGAACTGTTGCATGACCGCATTGCAGGCAATGTATGCGCCGGCGCCACCAATCGCCTTGCTGAATGTCCCCATCACCATATGCGGCACCGGCGACAAATCGACTGTCGTGGACAGACCATAACCTTGCGGACCATACAAACCCGTTGCATGCGCTTCATCCAGATACAAAAAACAGTTGTAACTGGCGGCAATATCGACCACTTCGGCAAGCGGCAACCGATCGGCTTCCATCCCGTGCACCGTTTCGGTCACGATAAACGCGGGTCGCGACGCCACGCAATGCTGTTGCAACTGACGTCGCAGATCGGTCATGTCGTTGCGATCAAACAGTACATACTCCACCCCCGACAGAAACATCGCGTTATAAAGACTGGAGTGGTTGAGTCTGTCAAAAAAAACGATGGGTGGCGCCGGCAGGACCCGCTTGCTCAGCAAACTGGCCAGCACCGTCATATTGGCCTGATAGCCCGAGCTGAAGATCAATGCGGCCTCAGTCTGCTTGCCGATGGCGATCTGGCGCTCAAGCGATTCAATCAGACTGTAATTTCCGGACAGCAGTCGGGAACCGGTGGAACCCGCACCATATTGCCTGGCAGCGTCAATGGCGGCGTTGACCACATCGGGATGCGCAGCCAGACCAAGATAGTCATTACTGGAAAAATCCAGCGCGGCCGGCAGGTCCGCGGGGGGTAATACGCGTAGCCGGCTTTTAGCGGCTTGCTCAACACAATACTGATCGTAAAAATGATACATGAGACGACACCTGAGTCTTTGTCGCAAGCATGAATGTCCCGGCATCAACCAGGCATGTGCGACGTCCAGCCCCTATTCTAAAAAGAAGGCATCGCAAATGAAATTTTAATAAATCGTAAAATAATCGCTAAATGAAAGACAAAGAGCGATGTTAATAGAAAATAGACACATTGAAAAAATACTATCTCTTCCATGGCAGGCGGGCGCGAACGCCAGGTGCATCAAAGACCGGACAGACTGTTTTAAGCATGGTGCACACAAGCCGCACACCCCGCCAAGATCACTTCGTATAATGAACATCGCACTGCAACCGGCGAGCCGCTGATCCGTTCCCTCCTCACTTTGGTCCAGACTGTCATGTACAACCCCTCCCACTTTCGCGTTGACGACACCGAAGCAATTGCAGATCTGATACGCAGGCATCCGTTGGGCCTGCTGATTTCCCAAAGTCCTCAAGGCGTCCAGGCCAGCCCCTTACCCTTTCTGTACTTCCGCGAAGAAGGCGAATACGGCGTGTTGCGGGCTCATATGGCCCGCGCCAATCCGCACTGGAAATGGCTGGTCGATGATCCGGCCTGCCTGGTGGTGTTCCAGGGTGAACAGGGATACATCTCTCCCTCTTGGTATGCAAGTAAAGCCACGACGCATCAGGTTGTTCCCACCTGGAATTATGTCATGGCGCAAATGCGAGGTACGCTTGCCACCACAGATGACGCCGACTGGTTGCAAGACCAGATCAGCGCCCTGACCCGCATGCAGGAATCCGGCAGGCCTGCGCCGTGGCAGGTAACGGATGCACCGGCCGATTTTATCGACCGGCAAAAGCGCGCTATCATCGGACTGGAGATCACCGTTACCAGCATCGACGGGAAATGGAAACTGAGCCAGAATCGCAGCCCGGCCGATCAGGCCGGGGTGATTGAAAACCTGCGCAATGGCGACCACTTATCCGGCAGCCGCGCGCTGGCGCAGGCCATGGAATCGTCAGGCAAAACCTGATAGCTGCGTCCGGACGCAGCAAAAGTAATCGCAGGCGATCTTACGGCGCACTAACGGACGACGAAAAAAAACATACGCAATGATCCGCCGCAGCGTCGCCATGATGGGGATATAGGTGCGTATAGATGTGTATCGGTGCCTATAGGTGCATATAGGCGCGTGCAAGCCGATCCTGCGCACATCGGCTTCAGTCTAAAAAACACGATGCTGTACCAAATCCGTTCGGCTGGCTACCGGATCGTAAAGCGTTATTCGACATAACACACCGGGCAGCCGCGCCAAAGTACGCTGCACCGGCCCGAGCCTTCACCCTGCGCAGGCCTGATATCCATATCCTGCTTATGTTATTTCTGTCCCTGGCGGTGACAGCGCCTGCGAATCGGCCACGATAGCATTGCAGCGATAATGCCATGGCGGTTGGTCCATGACGGTTGGTCCATGACGGCTGGCATATCATCGCTGGCTTGTGCATCTGTCATTTTTCACTTTGCCTATTGATGTTATGATTTGAGCATAGATCTATGGCTAGCTGGCATTCATTCTATCTGACACGATTCTGAATTCGATATTCCTTATTAAATGCTTATTTAAAGACAGGAGTCATTATGAAAGAAAAGAGCAAAGCAAGTATGAAAAAAAGCACCGCCAATCGTCTGCAACTGGACGAGGCGGCCATTGAAAAAGCAAAGCAAAGCCTGGATGATGGCGCCGTTATAGCGCACGACAACCCCTGGCGCGAAGACATTGTGCGGCTGCTGAACGATGCGCTTGCAACAGAAATTGTCTGTACCTTGCGCTACAAGCGCCACCACTTCACTGCGACCGGATTGGAATCTCCCGCCATTGCCGACGAATTTCTGGTTCACGCCAATGAGGAATCGGCGCATGCCGATGCCATTGCCAAGCGTATCGTGCAGCTGGGAGGCGAGCCCGATTTTGCGCCAGATACACTATTGGCACGTAGCCACGCCGATTATAACGACGACGCTGATCTGCACCAGATGATCAGATCAAATCTGATTGCGGAACGGGTTGCGATCGAGTCCTACACGCAAATGATCGAACTGATCGGCGACAAGGATCCAACAACCCGCCGGCTTTTGGAAGGCATCCTGAACGACGAAGAGGAACATGCCGATGAGCTGAGCGACTGGATGCGTTCTGTTGTCGTTTCCTGAGTAGCGCGCTGAAATAACATTTTTTGGAAAAATTTTCCCGCAACGGCAAATGGGCGTTGACAGTTTATCCGTAATCGCAGATTATCACGTTTGTATTTGTAATTAGACCGAAAAAGGAGAATAAATCATGAAAAAACTGGGACTTGTTGCCGTACTGGTATCTCTGCTCGGCCTGGCTGCATGCAATACCATTTCCGGCGCCGGACAGGATCTGCAACGTGGCGGGGCTGCGATTTCCGGGGCTGCGGAGCGCCATAAATAATTTACCGACATCAACTTCGCCAAACCGTTCCCTGCTTTATCAACAGAGAACAACGTCGGTGATTGGCCAAAAGCTGCCTGGCGCATGCATACCCGGTGTATGCCATGCACAGGCAGTTTTTTTATATGTTGTACTTCCCGATGCAGGCGAACGGGCCTCATGATGCAGGTGAAATAACACACCTGTCATTAAAGTACGTCCGCCGCCAAAGCCTTATTATTATCGGGCTTCAGGCAAGCACTTTTTTCATCCGCTCGAAGTCGCGACGGTACTGCTTTGCCAGTTTGGTCTTTTGCGCCTCCGTCAGAATTTTTCCCGATGCCTGAAAGAATTTTTTCTCTTCTTCACGTAAGTGGTGGTGCACCTTTTTTGACAGCGCCTTGGCCTGCGCCAGCCACCCCGGTGAGTTGGAGGGCTCCGATTGCAGGCCCTCCAGCATTTCTTCGATCTCATGGTGTTCGGCCAGCGCATGCCGCGAAGGCGATAGGCCGTTATCGTCCATCAGAATGGGCGCGTACAGAAATCGCTCCTCTGCGGCCGCATGCGCCTCAAGCTCAATATACAGTTCCTTGAAAATGTCATCCCTGCTGCCTGTACCGGGCTTGGTGCGAAGCAGCCGCTTACAGAGACTGCGTTGCGTTTCGTGACTTTCGCGCAGTGCATCATAAACTGTTTCCATCTTAGGTCCCTTTGATATTGTGAGTTTTTTTGGGGCTTTGCGCGCCATACACGATGACCGCCATGAAGCCGTAAAGCAATTGCGACAAAATTCACCTGCCGTCAATCACCCCTCCCATCTAGCCTCAACCCAGACGAATATGCAACAACTCACGTTGTCGCTGAACAACAGTTTCGACGCTCAACGAAGCAAAATCCGGCCCTTGTCGTAACTCGCCCACATTTTTTAAAATGCGGAGCAAAAACCACTTGCAATAAGCGGCCATATAGCGCATAATTCTTTTCTTGCAGTTACAGCGCGCCCGTAGCTCAGTTGGATTAGAGTACTTGGCTACGAACCAAGGGGTCGTGGGTTCAAATCCTGCCGGGCGCGCCACTTTACTTAGGGTCTCCATATGGGGGCCTTTTGTTTTTGTCCAATATAAATAACAAAAGCACTCATTTTGGATGCTTGGCGTCAGAAGCTACCCTACCCGGCTCTACCCCATAAACGGGGGATGGGTATTCACCAAACGCGATTGATCACTCCATTCCAACCGCATTGGCCAAGACCCTCAGTCGGTCATTCTCAAAATTCCTAAATCCATACGCACGACGTGACAGCATTTCCATTTTAGTATGGAAGCCTTCGGTGATGCCGTTGGATGTGGAAAAACGCCAGGCTCTACCTCATGGCGATAGGCCGCTCACCAACCTGGGTTCATTTGACCGTTCCAACCGCATTAGGCGGGCGCAATAAAAGACAACTTCTCAGATCAATCACTCGGCAAACATGCGCCAGAACAATATTGACATGGGCGCGTTGCCGGTCGTCGTCATTTGCTTCTGCACACAAGAGTGCCATTGCGGGACACCACACCGCCGCGCAGGCCCTGGCGCATCTGATATACATGAACTCAGGACAACCTCCTTTGGTCTT
>DATGQC010000355.1:0-2991 GCA_035304425.1 Advenella sp. | reverse complement strand
AATTTATTCAGTAAATGAGTGATTTTCACTGTGCCCGAATTGTGCCAAAACCATGTCTAAACGTGGCACATTCTGGCAATACTAGTAAAATATCCAGTTTTTAAGTATTTGATTTTATTGGATATATACAAAATCACTGGCGGGTTGGGGGGGATTCGAACCCCCGATACGTTACCGTATACACGCTTTCCAAGCGTGCGCCTTCAGCCACTCGGCCACCGACCCTATTTTTAGAACTCTACTGCAGATCGGGCCTTATCAACCACCCGGCCACCGATCCCGCCTAAAAACGCACCGCAACCATCGCATTTATTCGATAGCCCATGCTCAATTTAGCCTGCTATTTTAGCATCCTTTCCACATAACGCGCAATCATATCGATTTCCAGATTCACTTTTGTCCCTTTTTGCAGGTGTTTAAGTGTTGTTACCTGTAGCGTATGCGGGATGATGTTGATGCTGATCTCGCAACCATCGGCGTTGTCGGTGACGGAGTTGACCGTCAGGCTCACGCCATTGACCGTGACCGAGCCTTTGTAAGCCAGGTATTTTGACAGTGCAGTCGGCACCTGAATGCATAACTCATGGGACTCACCCACTTGCTCAAAGCGCGTGACCTGCCCCATGCCATCTACATGTCCTGAAACCAGGTGACCGTCCAGGGAGTCGCCCAATTTGAGTGAGCGTTCCAGATTCACTTCGCCTGCCTTATCCAGCCCCGTGGTTTTATCCAGGCTTTCGCGCGAGACATCTATCTGAAAAGCGCCGTCGTCCAATGACACCACGGTCATGCAGGCGCCCTGCACGGCGATCGAGTCGCCCAGGCCGATACCGGACAGATCGAAATTGTTTGCCTCAATAGTGACATGCACGCCGTCATCGGCGCTGCTGCCTGCCGGTTTGACCTGACTGATGCGGCCGACGCCGCTGATAATTCCTGTGAACATTGTTTACTCCATGTCGGGCTTTGCGCCGCCCGATTGCAATTGTAATTGATTCCAGCGCGTAGGCAATCTGGCCCGCAGGCGCATGTCCTTGCCGCAGGCGGCAGTATCGAAGAACTCGAAGCGGTAGGCGTCGGCCAGCACATTAAACGGTGTGTGCGCAACTGCCGAACGGGCGTCGCCAAGGATTGTCGGCGCCACGTAGACCAGCAGCTCGTCCACGCATCCGGCCTGCAACAGCGCGCCATTCAGACCCGGCCCGGCTTCCACATGCACTTCATTGATGTCCTGCTGTCCCAGCCAGGCCATCACAGCCTTCAGGTCCACATGCTGGTTTTTTTCGTTGATGGTAATAACGCGCACATTGCGTGCAGCCAGGCGTTCGGCCTTGGCAACGTTGTACTCCGTCACGAAAATCCATACCGGGTCGCCGTCGAACAGGCGGGCATCTTCATCAATGGCAAACTGGCTGTCAATAACGGCCCGAATAGGCTTGCGTGGCGTGTGCACATCACGCACGGTCAGTTGCGGGTCATCATCGCGCACGGTCCCCGAACCGGTCAGGATAACGCAGGCACGCGCGCGCCAGTGGTGCCCGTCGGCGCGCGCCTGGCCGCCGGTAATCCATTGCGAGCGGCCATTGTTCAGGGCGACCTTGCCATCAAGCGAGCTGGCAATTTTCATGCGGACCCAGGGGCGTTGTATGCTCATGCGCGATACGAAACCGGGGTTGATTTCCAGCGCCTGGCCAAGCCCCAGGCCAATTTCAACGGTGATTCCAGCGTTCTGCAATTTTTCAATGCCTGCCCCGCTGACCAGTGGATTCGGGTCTCTGGCGGCAATCACAACCCTTGCGGGCTTTACTTCAAGCAGCGCATCCACGCACGGTGGCGTGCGGCCGTAGTGACTGCAGGGCTCCAGCGTGACGTAAAAGGTTGAACCAGCCAGCGCATGGCCCTTTTCCTGGGCGTCGCGGATGGCGCAGACTTCGGCGTGCGGCCCGCCGGGTGGCTGGGTCGCGCCTTCGCCCAGCACCTTGCCCTGATTGACGATCACGCAACCCACCCGCGGGTTGGGGCTGGTGCTGAACATGACGCTGCGGGCCAATGCCAGCGCCCGATCCATATAGTCCTGATCATTCATAAACCGATGTTCCGATGATAAAGGGCTGGTGTGCCCACGAATTCATGCCAAAGCACCCCATCACCTGCAACCTGCAGCATGCCACATGCACTCAGGCATTCTGGTCGGCGGAATCCGGACGACTGCCACCATTGTGCGGCTTGACCGGCTTTTGCATTTCCTTGATGGCGTTGACGAACTCTTCGATATCCTGAAAGCTTTTGTAGACCGAGGCAAACCGTACATAAGCCACCTGGTCCAGTTGCTTGAGCTCGTTCATGACCAGCTCACCGATGTGGTCGGTGGAGACTTCCTTTTCCGGATAATTGAGCAGCGATTCCTGAATACGCGCGACCGCACGCTCCAGCAGCTCGGTACTGACCGGGCGTTTGCGCAATGCCAGACGCAGGCTGGCCTGCAGCTTGGCCGGATCGAACTCGGCCCGGGTGCCGTTGCGCTTGACCACGGCAGGCATGGCCAGCTCGATACGTTCGTATGTGGTAAAGCGCCGGTCACAGGAAAGACAGCGGCGACGGCGACGAATGGTGTCGCCCTCTTCGGATACCCGCGAGTCCATAACCTGTGTATCGTGGTGTGAACAAAACGGGCATTTCATTAAGCTAAAGTCCTGTGCCGGGCAATAAGGTTATTGCGTTGAGATAACGCGCGATTTACTTGTAAACCGGGAAGCGCGCTGTAAGTTCATTTACTTTAGCACGAACAGCGGCGATGTTTGCTTCGTCGTCCGGGTTATCCAGCACATCGGCAATCAGGTTGGCGGTCAGTTCAGCCTCGGCCTCGGTAAAACCACGGGTGGTCATGGCCGGGGTACCCAGGCGGATGCCGCTGGTGACGAACGGTTTTTCCGGATCATTCGGAATAGCATTCTTATTGACGGTGATATGCGCATCTCCCAGGCGGGCTTC
>DATGQC010000354.1:0-8781 GCA_035304425.1 Advenella sp. | reverse complement strand
GCATGGCCCTGATTTCCCTGATCCGCAAGCAGACCAAAGCCAAAGCCAGCGAACTCGGAGCCACGCCCGCGTAACAGCGATGCCGGTATGATGTCATCATAAGACCCTGAGCAACATGGCAAAAACACGCTCTTGCCCAGAGGCGGTATCAAAAACACAATAACAATTATTATCTATTTTTAATAAATAATTAAGCCGACAGGTATTGCCTTGCGTAGCCACTTCGAAGTGTTTATCCGCCAGCAGGCACAGGCATAATCGGCACAACCCCCTGGTGTATATAATCGCCGGTACTGTCTATGGCAACTGTCACCGGGAAGTCGCGGACTTCAAATTCATAAATGGCCTCCATGCCAAGGTCCTCGAAGGCGACAACACGAGCGTATGTAATGGTTTTGGCGATCAGATACGCTGCGCCGCCCACCGCGCTCAAATAGGCTGTGCCGGTCTTTTTGATCGCATCAATAGCACGTCGGCTACGTTCGGCCTTGCCAATCGAAATAAGCAGCCCGGCCTTTTCAATGAAATCTTCCAGATAGGCATCCATGCGGTTGGACGTCGTAGGGCCCGCCGGTCCCACCACTTCAGCGCCGGTGGCATCTACCGGTCCCACATAGTAAACTGCGCGTCCTGCCAATGACACCGGCAGGGGTTGATTATCACCAAGCATATTCGCAATACGTTTATGGGCGGCATCGCGCGCCGTCAGCAGCCTGCCGGACAGCAGCAGCATATCGCCTGCCCTCCAGCTTCTTACTTCTTCTTTGGTCAGCGTATCCAGATTCACGGCAATGGACTCGGCAACATTGACCTTATCCGGAATATCCTCCCACAGGGTTTCATCATGAACCGGCAGGCTGGCTACCCCGCTTCCATCTAATTCAAATGTCACATAGCGAGTGGCTGCGCAGTTGGGGACAATGGCAACGGGAAGCATGGCGGCATGGCATGGTGCATGGCGCAATTTGATATCCAGCACGGTAGACTTGCCGCCAAGGCCCTGGGCGCCAATATTCAGTTCGTTATTGATCCGATCGTACAGCGAGAGCCGCAAGCGTTCATAGTCATCAAGTGGGCTCTTGTGCTTCAAAGTCTGAATATCAATAGGCTGGTGCAGCGACGCCTTTGCCATTTGCATGGCCTGCTCCGGACTGCCCCCCAGGCCAATGCCCAGCACGCCAGGCGGGCACCAGCCCGCGCCCAGTTGCGGCATTTGCTCCAGCACCCAATCCTCTACAGACTCGTTCGGATTTAACATGGCAAAGCGGGCCTTCACGTCGCCCCCGCCCCCTTTGGCGCTCACGGTAACACGCAAGGCGTCACCGCGGCACATGGTGATGTGTAGCACCGCCGGGGCGTTGTTGCCTGTGTTTTTGCGTGCGCCCAGCGGTTCGCCGACCGTGGTTGCCCTTAAGGGATTGCTTGCATGGGTGTACGCTGCAATAACGGCATTATCGGCCACGTCCTGCAAGGAAGGCATGGGCTGTGCATCTGACGAAAAGCGTACCTCCATGCCGATTTGCATAAACACATGTGCAATACCCGTGTCCTGGCAAATCGGGCGTTTGGCCTTAGCGCTCAGCTTGCTATTGATCAGGATTTGCAAAATGGCGTTTTTTGCATACCGGTTCTCTTCCGCAAGATAGGCTTGCTTCAGGGCGCGAACGTAGTCAGGTGGATGATGATGACTGACATATTGCAAGGCATTGGCAATGCTTTTTTCCAGATCTTCCAGGCGTATGGTTTTCATGTGTCACTGAGGCTCGATGCCGGCTTGCTTGATAACGTCGGCCCATTTGCCGATTTCCGACTGGGTGAACTTCTGGAATGCATCCGGCCCGTAGTTTTCCTCTGGCAACAGGAAGATTCCCTGTTGTTCCATTTTGTCGGTGAAGGCCTTGTTCTGCATAACCTTCTGATAGGCCTTGTAAGTGGTATCGATCATGGCGCGCGGCGTCCCTTTTGGCGCATAGATGCCATACCAGGTAGAGGCTTCAAGCCCGGGCATTGTGCTCGAAATGGTGGGCACATTGGGAAATTGCGGCATGGTTCGCGATGCCGTCAAGGCCAGTGCCCGGATCTTGTCGCCTTTGGTTTGGGGCAAGGCAGTGTTGGTTTGATCGAACATGGCGTCCACCTGGCCACCCATCACATCGTTCAGCGCCGGTCCCGCTCCCTTGTACGAAATCTGCATAATCCTGATGTTTGCCTTGGCAGCAAACAATTCCGCCACCAGGTGAGAGCTGGATCCGACACCGGCATTGCCGAAATTGATCTTGCCCGGGTTTGCCTTGGCAAAGGCGATCATCTCGTCTACCGTCTTATATTTTGAGCCCGCGCCCACCAGCAACACCAGCGGCGTGTCGGGAAAGCGAAAGACCGCGTCAAAATCCCTGATCGGGTCATACTTCATTGTTTTGTACAGCGACGGCGCGGCCGCCATATACCCGAAATGCCCTACCAAAAAAGTGTAGCCGTCCGGCTTGGCATGCGAGGCTTTCGCGGCCCCGATTTGTCCGCCAGCCCCGCCGACGTTTTCAACGACGATGGGCTGCTTCAGTTCTTTAGATACTTCCGCGGCAATCATCCGCGCCATGCCATCGGTCGGACCACCCGCCGCGAAGGGGACGATCCAGGTTACCGGCCGCTCTGGATAAGACTGGGCAAACGCCGGGCCGGCGCAGATCAATGCTGCCACACTGGTGATTAACAGATGAGTCGTTTTCATAAAAGGTTCCTGGTTGGCGTTCAGATACGTGCTGAAGCGTTCAGGGCAAGGACAACCATTTCGGGTGCCTTGCCCAGGTAATTGGCGGGATTGGTCAACGCCTGGATTTGCGCGTCAGATAAGTGTTGCGTGATGGCCGGTGTTTGCATGAGTACTTCGGCCAACGTTTGCCCGCCGCTATTGACCTTGCGGCAGGCCTCGTAGACCACCTCATGGGCCTGGTGTTTCCCAACATGGGGAGCCAGCGCCATCATGACTGACTCGGCCACGATCAGGCCTTTGGAAATATCCAGGTTCTTCTGCATTTGCGCCGCATCAACTTCCAGTCCACCCAGCGCAAAACGGGCCTGGGCAAGCGCACTTGCCGTCAGCAAAAAACTTTCGGGAATGGCGATCCACTCTGCATGCCAGGGTCCGGTAGCCCGCTCAAAATCCTGGACCATGGCATCGAGCATCAGCCCGGCATGCTGCCGCACACCCTTGGCGCAGGCGAGCATGATTTCACTTGAAATAGGATTTCTTTTTTGCGGCATGGTGCTGCTTGCCCCGCGTCCTTTAACGAACGGTTCATACACTTCGGCATACTCTGTGGATGCCATCAGCATGATGTCCAGTGCGATCTTGCCCAGGGAGCCGGTCACCAGGGCAAGAAAATTCAGGGTTTCCGCGAAATTGTCACGTGCCACATGCCAGGTCGTATCGGGGATGCCCAGGCCAAGCTCCCGCATCATCTCAGCCTGTACCTCCAGACCCATATCGCCCAGCGAGGCCAGCGTGCCGGCAGCCCCGGCAAGCTGGCCAACCTCCACGCGCGGCTTAAGTTCCTGCAAACGCTGCTCGTGTCGGTCAAACATGCCGAGCCAGATCGCGCACTTATAGCCGAACGTGATGGGAAGCGCCTGTTGCAAGTGCGTGCGACCCGCCATTGGCGTGTCTTTGTAGGTGGACGCCAGCTCCTGCAGGATTTTTCTGAGCGCGCGAATATCTGACTCGACCAATGCCAGCGCCTCTTTGATTTGCAGCGCATTAGCGGTGTCCATAATGTCCTGGGTGGTCGCCCCCCAATGGATGTACCTGCCCGCGTCTTCGCATTGCTCTGCAAGTTGAGTGACCAGCGGCAAAATGGGATAGCCCACATTTTCCGTTTCTTGTTTAAGGCGTTCGAAATCGAGCTGCTCAAACTTTATCCGGCTCTCGATGTCAGCTGCCGCCGTTGGCGGGATGACGTTCAGGCGCGATTGCGCCTTTGCCAGGGCTATTTCGGTTGTGATGTATTTGCGAATAAGGCTGGCATCCGAGAATACCTTGCGCATGGCCGGCGTGCCAAAGGTATCGCGAAACAGCAGAGAATCAAAAACAGTGGAAGCAGAGGCAGACAACATGGTGGTTATTCCAATTATGTACGAACATATTAATATAATATATTATGTACGTACATAATAAATATCGGTAATAACCCTCATCAGGAGAATTGCCCGTATAATTTCCAGCATGAAAAAACTGACCAAATACAACGAAATTGCGCTGAGCCTGAAGGACGACATTGCCTCCGGAAAGTACGGAATCGGCAGTCTGTTGCCAACAGAATTCGAGCTATCGGCCATGTACAGCGCAAGCCGGCAAACGGTCCGATCGGCGATTGCGGAACTGGCTCGCCAGGGATTTGTCAGTCGCACCAAGAAACTGGGCACACGGGTGGAGTCTGCGCTACCGCAAAACATGTACTTGCACCGGCTCGATTCCATCAATGATCTGGTGCAGTTCAGCAACGAAAATAAAAAAGTAGTGCAGGCGATAGAACAGATTGTGCTGGATAAACAACTGGCCGCAGAGCTGGGACTGGAGCCGGGGTTGCACGCATTGAAAATATCGACCATGCGATACGGCAAAGCCGGCGACAAACTGCCGATAGGCTGGACCGACATCTATGTTGTCTTGGCTGATCTGGATCTGGCTTTACTGGCGGACAGGATCAGGGCAAAGCCAGACGTTCTGGTCAGCGTAATCCTGGAGGAAGAGTTCAACGTGACGCTCAAGGCCGTGCGCCAGGAAATAGATTCAATGCTGTTGCCGCAGGCGCTGGAGGCGGTGCTGCAAACGCCCTCTCCAGCCCCGGCCTTGAAAGTGATCAGGCGGTATATTGACCGTAACGATGACGTGGTGGAAGTCAGCATCACTTTGCATCCAGGCGGCCGGTTTTCGTTGCTGCTGGATGCAAAGCGAGAGATGTAGGGGCGGTTTATTACCCGGCAGCGGTGGTATCTAGATGCACTCGGACTGCAAGGCCGGTACGATGTCCACCTCTCCCATACCTGCCTTTTCCCGCAACACCAATGGCGCCACAGTCAACACCCCGATCACCGCCAGCCCCGCCCCCACCCAAAGCGGAGCGCGCATGCCAAAGTCCAGGCTGATCCCCAGCCCGCCCAGCGCGGAGCCTGCAAACAAGCCAATATTAATGACCGAAGCATGCACGGTATTCACAAGCGGGCTTGCATTCGCCGTCTTAATCACACGCGCCACCATGGCCGGATTCAGCGCAACGCCGGTCAGCCCGATCAGTATCAAGGCGCCCAGCGCGACTGCTTGCAGTTGTCCGAAGAGTGCGAAGGCGATCAAGGCTGCAGTAAGTATGATCTGGCCCCAGAACAGCACCTGCATGGTATGACGGTCGGCCAGCCTTCCCACAATGAAATTGCCGATGACCGTTGCTGCGCCATAAAGCATGAGCAGCAACGGGATGGTGGATGCCTCATACCCGCTGACGTTCAACAGAATCGGAGAAAAATAACTGAAGGCGGCGAAAGTTGCGCCGATGATCAGGGCGCTGGTGCCGTATGCAGCCCACAGGCGGCCATTTTTCAGCGCAACCAGTTCCGCCAGCGCACTGGTGCGCTGCTCAATCCGCGAAGCTGGCAACGTAAAGGCGAGCAGGACGCCCGAGGCTGCCGTCATGGCGGCCACCAGCCAGAAGACGAAGCGCCAGCCGAACGCCTGTTCCAGCGCAGTGGCGGCAGGCACGCCGAATACAGTGGCGAACATCAGGCCACTGATCACAATAGCGGCCGAACGGGCCACCTTGCCAGGCGCCACCATCTGGGCGCAAATGGCCAGCGCCAGGCCGAAACACGCCGACGCAGCAACGCCGCACAATATCCGCCCCACCACCATGATTTCATATGTATTTGCAGCAGCGGCCACCGACTGCCCAATCGTATAGACGCCGATAAGCACAAGCAATGCACGCTTGCGCGGCACGTTCAGCAGGGCCAGCATTAAAACCGGCCCACCAATCACCATGCCCGCCGCGTAGTAGGAAATCAGATAGCCCACTTCAGACACCGAAACATTCAGCGCCTGGGCGAGCGATGGCATCATGCCTGCCACCATGAACTCGGAGGTAGTCAGGGCAAAAACAGCGAGCGCCAGGAAGTAGACAATCACAGGCATGGTCTGTTGCTCCGGACTCTTAGACATTTGCGCCGCCATCAATCAGCAGGCTGGCGCCGGTAATCGAGCGTGCCGCATCGCTGGCCAGATAGACAGCCATCGCAGCAATCTCGTCCGGCGTATTGAAACTGGGAATGGCGCGCAGGCCGCGTTGCCCGTCTGCATGCGGGCCGCTGGCCGGGTTCATGTCGGTGTCGGTCGAGCCGGGCTGGATGATGTTGACCGTGATACCGCGCGGGCCCAGGTCGCGTGCCGCGCCTTTGGTCAGTCCCCACACCGCTGCTTTGCTCATGGCATATAGCGACATATCCGGGCTGGGCACCCGTTCGGCCAGGCTGCTGCCGATATTGATGATGCGTCCGCCCTCGGTCATGACCTGCGCAGCGCGCTGGAGGGCAGCAAAGACGGCTCGGGCATTCACGCCCATCTGGCGCTCGTAATCATCCATCGTGAACTCCCCGGTTGGCTTCAGTTCAAAGATGCCCGCATTATTCACCAGAATATCCAGCTTGCCGAAATGCGCAAAGGCCCTGGAAACGGCCTCTTGCACGGCGATGGGATCCAGACTGTCCACCCGCAATGCCAACGTTGCGCCCGCGGCTGGCGAGGCCTGGCCCGATGTGTTTTTCAGTGCGTCAACTTCTGCAACCAGTTTTTGCGCCGCCTCACCCGAACTTGAGTAGGTGAAGGCAACATTGGCGCCTTCCTTTGCCAGATGACGCACAATGGCTGCGCCAATACCCCGGGAGCCGCCGGTAACCAGTGCTGTTTTTCCTGTAAGCTGCAACATATCGATTTCCTTTTTTAGTGATCGTTATATAATCGTAATGTGAAGAGACGCACGCCGTCAACATATTTTTTAGTAATCGTTATATAATTTAATTATGGTAACCAGAGGCCGACCCCGCACTTTCGACAGAGATGCTGTCCTGCGCGCCGCCATGCAGCTGTTCCAGGCTCACGGCTACGAGGGCACGTCCATGGCCGACCTGACGGCGGCCATGGGTATTCCAGCGCCCAGCCTGTATAACGCATTCGGAAACAAGGAAGGTTTATTCAAGGAAACGGTGGAGTACTACATCACCCATGACGGCAGCGCGACCGCCCGTGCACTGCGCGAACAGCCGACGGCGCGCAGGGCAATTGAAATCATGTTGCGCGAAGCGCTGGGGCCGGTTGCAAACAAGAGTAAAACCCATGGCTGCCTCGTCGTGCTGGGCGCCACCAATTGCGCCGAGGAACACCGTGAAGTGGATGACTACCTGAAGGGGTTGCGTCTGGGCAACTACGAAGCCATCCACCAGCGTTTGTGCAAGGCGCAGGCAGAACATGAATTGTCAGGGGCCGTGGACACGGCTGCGCTGGCGAGTTTTTATGCAACGCTGATGAACGGCCTTGCCATACAGATGCGGGATGGGGTGCCGCGCGCGGTACTGGAAAAAGTGGTGGAAACAGCCATGGCCGCATGGCCGGATCAGGCCGCCTGACAACCCGCTTGCCGCGCCGGCGGACCTGTTTCCGTCTCAGACCCCTGAGTTCCCCTATTGCGGCAAATCAATGTCCTGCATCACATACGACAACGTCTTGCCATGAGCGTCCATTGCAAGTGAAATGGTAACGCCGCCGCCCAATGCATTTTCAATCACGAAGTTAAGCGCTCTGAGTTTGGGCAGTTCATAGCGTGTGATCGGTCCGGCAGCCAGGTGCTGATATGCCTGCATGACGCGTTCAGCGGTCAAGTCGCGACGCAGTCTCTCCCAACTGGCTGCATCATAAGCGATGACCGACACATTCGATGTATTCCCCTTGTCTCCGGCACGCGAATGCCCCAGTTCATAGACTTTGGTCATGCCGATCATCCTCCTTTCATGACAATTTCGGGGCGAACATGCTCGCGCCCAAGCAGCAGGGATTTGACTCCGATCACCTGGCGTACGGCGTTGGTGCCACCTCCGCCGCCTGCCGGCCCGTTCACGTTTAAGGTGCGCACCTCAAAACCCACCGCCTCTGCCGCCTTGCGATCATGGCTGCGCGCGGCAACGCGCAAGCGGACCTCATAAGGCTCGGGCCGGTTTGGCAGCTCGCCATGCAGGCTGGACACGCCGATATAATCGACCCGGATTTCGGGATACGTGAACCCGCGCAAGGCAAGGCGCTCGCGCACAATTTGTTCGGACATGCGCGCCCGAGCCAATGCATGCGGTCCGGCATAACCGACCTCGCCTTCGCCAATCCAGCCATCGTGATAGCCGACCACCACCTTGTAGCTGGAGGTTCGTGGGCGACCGCGTGCGCCTGTCATCTGCACGCGATTTTCGGCGACCTGCACAAATTCAGCCAGGGTAATATCAAGAATGCAATCAGGTGTGATATAGCTTGCCGGATCGTGCATTTCGTAAAGTGCCTGCTCGGTGCAGGTCGCAACATCCAAGCGCCCACCGGAGCCGTCCACCTTGCCGAATTGGACATTGCCGTCAACGTCGATATCGGCAAACGGAAACCCAATACGCGCCATATCCGGAACGAATTTTCGCGGCAAGTCGGCGAAACACCCGCCGGTCAGCTGAGCAGCGCATTCCATCAGATGGCCTGCGAAGGTGCCG
>DATGQC010000353.1:0-3139 GCA_035304425.1 Advenella sp. | reverse complement strand
GGCGTTGCGAATCAGGCAAGCGCTGAGCAAAAACCGCGGCAATGTCAGCAAAACAGCCAGAGAACTGGGCTTGCATCGCAGCACCGTATACCGGCAATTGGCCCGGGCGGGGTCTGATAGGCAATAGGCGGGGACTGGCGGCGCCTGATTTCCCGAGGTGACATGCGGCCAGGCTGCCGTGCCTGAGCGTCGCATGCGGTCACTGTTCCGGGCCTGTCGCAATCGGCCTTTCACTGCTGCCGTATCTCCCCTTGCAGAATGACGCATCTGCCTATTTACCGTCAGTTTTTTCCTACGCATACTGACAGCATGCAACAAAACGGCAAATCGGGCGGGTCATCTGTCCGGCCTGGTTCTCATTATCGCATTTGCAATAGCGCTGTCTGCAAAAGGAAATAAACATGAAAATCGCATCGAAAATTTCACCCTGTCTTTGGTTTGATGACCAGGCCGAAGCAGCAGCCCGGTTTTATACCGGCATTTTTCCTGCTTCAAAAATCGTCCAGACCACCCATTATCACGGCAGGAAAATGACCGAAGTCAGCGGCAGACCAGAAGGCAGTGTGCTTACGGTCGCATTCGAACTCGCGGGAGTGCCATTTACCGCCCTCAATGGCGGGCCCATTTTCAAGTTCAATGAAGCCATTTCTCTGCAAGTCCATTGCGAGTCTCAGCAGGAGCTGGACCAATACTGGACAGCGTTAAATGACGGCGGCGATCCGTCTGCACAGCAGTGCGGCTGGCTCAAAGATCGCTACGGGCTTTCCTGGCAGATTGTGCCTGCCCTGCTGCCGACCCTGTTGACCGACCCTGCCCGGGCGCAGCGCGTCATGGAGGCATTGCTGCCAATGAAAAAACTGGACATCGACAAACTGCAACAGGCTGCCGACGCATCCTGATCGCCTGGACATCAAGTCGTTTTTAATTTATTGCTGCTTTCAATAGACTTTTCATCAATACGCTCAGTACCACATGAGCGCCAGTACGGTTGTGTACTGGACATACCAGGAAAATATCATGAACCAGACTACTATTGTTCCTTACCTTTTTTTCGGCGGTCACTGCGAAGAAGCCCTGGATTTTTATAAAAATGCGGTCGACGCTCAGGTCGAGATGATGATGCGCTTCAGCGACAGCCCGGAACCGCCGCCACCCGGCGCGGTGCCTCCTGATTTTGACAGCAAAATCATGCACGCAAGCTTTCGCATTGGCAGCAGTCTTGTCATGGCGTCCGATGGCTGTGGCGGCGAGAGCACGCTGGGCGGATTCGCCCTGTCGGTTATTCCGGTCAATAAAGAGGACGCAACCAGAATGTTCAATGCACTGGCCGACGGTGGCACCGTCACCATGCCGCTGGGCGAAACCTTTTTCTCTCCGTGCTTTGGCATGCTCAAAGATCGTTTCGGCATGGAATGGATGATTGCCATGCAACCTGCGGAACAGGTCTGACACACAGTCGCGCCAGGCCCGTCGTTCCGCTGCGGCGGGCCACCGCAGAAAAAGGCGAACACCCAAGCGCAACCATGCTATCGAGCCCGTCAGACAGCCGCGCGGATGTACTGCAAAAATCGGCTTTACCCGGTTAGCGCTCAATCAATATCGAACGCGCCAGATCAAATAATCTTGTCGATACCAGCGAAACCGTTCTGGATGGGCCCTTGCTTTTTGAGATGGCCATTGAAACCACACGCTTTATCGGTGGGTTGACAATACGCGAGGCCTGCAGGCGTCCGTCGGCGATATCCTCCAGGACAGAATGGATGGGCAGTGTAGTATGCAGCCCTTTTTGTGCGACCATCAGTTTCATCAACGTCAACGAATTGGTCTCCATTGAAACCGGGATGGAAAACCCTATGTCACGCGCCAAAGACTCCATCGTACTGCGCAATTCATTAGGTGCTCCCGGCAGGACAAACGACAAATCCCTTAATTCGCTGAACTGGACTTCGGCGCGTGCGGTAAGCGGATCGGCGGCACTGCCGACCAGATAACTGTCTACCGCAGCCAGCTCAAACTCATGTTCCGGAAGCACATCGGCATATCGATACATGATGCCGATATCGGCACGCCCGTCGGCAAGCCAGGCTTCGATCTGCCCCACATTGCCTTCCATGTAACACAAGCTGACACCCGGCGCATCCTTGCGAAGATCGGCATAGAGCCGGGCAGCAAGCGTCGCCCCGATTGAGCCGAAACAGGCAAACGTGACCTTGCCCACCGGCGCTTTGACATAGTCCTGCAAGCGTTGATCCAATTGCTCCGCATCTTTGAGCAGCGCCACGACCCGATCAAAAATCAGGGTCCCGGTCTCTGTAAGCGCGACGCCCCGGCCGGTACGATTGAAAAGCCGGATACCGCACTCGCGCTCCAGCGCGTTCAACTGGCGGCTTAGCAAAGACTGATTGCTATCGAGGAACGCCGCGGCCCGCGTCAGGCTGCCCAATTGGGCAATAACCACAAAGAACCGCCATCTGTTCAAGTCCGACGATAAGCTGATTTGAAAATCGGTAGCGACGCGCTCTGGCTGCATGACGTTCTGTTCCCAAGGCAAGCGTATCGCCTGCCGGTATTGACAATCCGTTTGCAGCTTACCATTCAATTGAGCTTGATATCCCCTTTTTCGGCCACCCGTTTCCACTTATTGAACTCTGCCATCATTGCCTGGCGATACTGTTGGTCATTCAAATGGGCCGGCGCACCGCCCTGCTCATCCAGAAATTTCCTGACAGCCGCAGTGGCATTCACGGCAGCCACAGCCTGTCCAATGCGTTCGGTAATCGCCCGGTCAATGCCGGCCGGCCCGACCAGACCGTACAGCGTTTCCATGATGACCTCAGGCAGCCCGGATTCGACCGTTGTCGGCACATCCGGCAATTGGGGCAGGCGCTCTTTGCCGGCAACAGCAAGCACGTTGAGTTTGCCTGCCCGGTGAAAAGGCAATACCGGGGCAAGGTCCGACATTTCGTATTGCACTTCTCCTGCCAGCAATGCTGTTGTGGCGGGCGCGGCGCCTTTATAGGGTACATGTACCGTGTCGATAGCGGCTTCCTGGCGAAATAACTCGGCGCCAATATGTGGTGTGGTGCCATTGCCAGCTGAGCTGTAATTGAGCGTGCCGGGCGCCTTTTTCGCCGCATCC
>DATGQC010000352.1:0-6977 GCA_035304425.1 Advenella sp. | reverse complement strand
ATTTCAGCGCAACAGCACCGGCCAGGGCAAGGAAATCCAGAGCGCGCTGTTTGAAAACTGTGTGCTGCTTTCAGCCCAGCATATGCAACAATATGCGGTCACGGGCGTGGCGGCCAATCCCATGCCGGAACGCATCAGCGCCTGGGGCATTTATGATACCTTCGAATTGGCCGGCGGCCGCCTCATGTTTATCGCCGCAACCGGCGATGCGCCATGGAAGCAATTGTGCGAGATTCTGCAACGCCCCGATCTGTATCTTGATCCGCGCCTGAAAACCAATAACGATCGTGTGCTCGCACGTGACTGGCTGATTCCAGAGCTGAGCGCGACGCTTAAACATTTGGAGGCCGAATCGCTCGCGCCCATATTTGAAGCCAGGCAAATTCCATTTGCCTATATTACCAAGCCTGAAGAACTGTTCGATGACCCGCATCTGCAGCAAAGCGGCGGCCTGGGTCGTCAAATACTGGAAGACGGATCGGAAACGCCCATGCCGCTTTTGCCGATCAGCATGGACGGCCAGCGACTGCAACCACGGCAGCCCATCGCACGTATTGGTGAACACACCGAGAGCGTCTTGCGTGGCCTGGGTTACGACGCTGCCGAGATCGCCCGCCTGACGGCGGCCGGGGTGCTGAAGGTAGCGTAATAATAGGGCAGTGCGCTGAGATGGGGTGGCAACGAGCGCGGCCGTCACGAAAGGCTTTAATCCAGCATTTAAGGAACTGCCCGCGCCGTTGATGTACCCCTGGATACGCCTGGTCAAAGCGGTGTTAGCCCCATCATTTTCATCAAATGCGCTGTTTTGCCGATTTCGCCTTTCAGCAATTCAGTATATGCCGCTGACTTTCGCGGAACGACAGTCAAGCCCAGTTGCTCCAGCTGAGCCTTGACTGAAGCGTCCTGGAGCACCGTAAACAGGGTTTCCTGAATGGTGTCCACGATTTCCATCGGCGTCCCTTTTGGTACAGATATGCCTCCGCTGGACACCATGAGCGCATCAGGAAAGCCCTTCTCCAGTAAAGTCGGTACGGCAGGAAGCACTGGGTTTCGTTCGTTTGAAAGCACCGCCAGTGCCTTAATTTTTCCGCTTTTGACCTGCGCCTGGGCAACGGAAACCAGAATCACAGCAAAATCAACCTGATTTCCCATCACGGCGTTAAGCGATTCCGATGCTCCCTTATAAGGAATATGCAGCGGCTTGGTTTCAATATCTTTTAGCGCCAGTTCAGCACCCATATGCGCTGGCGTACCAATCCCGCCAGAGGCGTAAGTGAGCTGGCCCGGCTTTGCACGTAATCGCGCGTACAGGTCCTCGATACTGGAAATACCGGCATTTGCGTTCACTACAATGGTTGAATCGGACTGCGTCATGCCTGCGACGTGTACGAAATCTTTCTCTACATCAAAGCCCGGTTTGCGATACATGCGCATGTTCGTGGCCATCGGTGAGCCGGAATACACCCACGTATATCCATCAGCCGGAGCCTTGGCCGCCTGTTGTGCGCCGATATTGCCACCCACACCGCCCCGATTTTCAATCACAATCGGTTCCTTCAGTATCTTTGCCATTTCTGCAGCAACCAGACGCGCGACCATATCCGGGCCCGTTCCCGCCAGATACGGCACGATCCATTTGATGGCGTGAGATGGATACTCTGCTGCCTGTGCCCAGGAAAATCCTGTTAGCGCAATCGCGCAGAACACTGCCGCTATTTTTTTCATTATTCTCTTCATGTCATCTCCTTTGTTGTATGTAAGGCTATTACCGGCCAAGATCGCCAAGCAGTTCCCGAGCGATCGTATTACGTTGAATTTCACTGGTGCCGGTAAGTACCCGATACATGCGCAACAAGCGGAATAAAAATTCCACTCTGCTGCCATGCACGATGCCCACCCCGCCATGCACCTGTACAGCCCGATCAGCAATACGGAAGGCAGTTTCAGAGCAAAACAGTTTGGCCATGGACGCTTCGGCACGACCCACGGCGCCAGCATCAATTAATCGGGCGGTATTTAACATGAGATTGCGGGCCGCCGCAAACTCTGTCGCCATATCCGCCAACATATGCTGTATCGCCTGAAAGGCGCCGATAGGCCGGCCAAATTGCTCGCGTTGCCGGGCGTGATGGATAGAATCCTCGATAGCCATCCGCGCATAGCCCAACATGGCAGGACAATGAAGCAGCCGATTTACGGTAATACGCCCCAGGGCAAGGGCTAAGCCTTTGCCCGGCTCGCCAATTCTATTCTCCACAGGAACGCGACAATCTGTCATGAGAAGATTGCCGGTGCTGGACTGTCCGGCCATCGTTCTGTACCCATCTTCGATACGAAAGCCCATACGATCCCGTTCAACAAAAAATGCCGTTGTTTCACGCCTGGCAGGGTCATCGCTGGTCGATGCGATGATAACTGCAATATCCGAAAACGGTGCGCCTGAAATAAAACGCTTGCATCCATTGAGCACATACTCGCCGCCATCGAGTACTGCCCGTGTCTGTACTGCGCCGGCGTCGGATCCGGCCGCCTGTTCCGTAATGGCAAAACAGATCGCTTTTTCACCACGCGCCACAGGCTCGATAAACCGCGCCCTCTGATCCATCGTCGCGATCCTGGCCAGCGCACCGACACGAGGAGGTCCGGAAAGTTCGCCCAGGACATGGGCTGCCATAGGCGAGCCCGTGGCATATATGGCTTCCTTGATCAATACATGATCCAGCAAGCTGAAACCCGCGCCGCCCATTTCCGTGGGTAAGGTCATGCCATAAAATCCTCGTGCTCGCGACAACTTCCATACGTCACCGAGCACCGCCCGCGAAGCGCCTGTTTCATAGGTGATGCCATGCGCGTCGACCAATGGGTTCAACTCTTCCTTGATGAATGTGCGCACTCGCTCAATAAAATCAAAAGCGGCCTGTGTACCTTCAAACTGCGTCGCCAAAAAACTCATTATTTCTTTCCTTAGTTGACCCGACGCTCATGTCCGCGCCAGTATGGCTCTCGCACTTCTTTGCGCGAAAGTTTGCCGTTGGCGTTTTTGGGCAGCATGTCGACAAAGTCCACGGACCGGGGCTGTTTGAATCCAGCCAGCCGTTCGCGGCAAAACGCCATCAACTCTTTATCGGTCGCTATTGCTCCCTGGCGCAAGACCACTACCGCCTTGACGGCCTCGCCCCATCGCGCATCAGGGATACCGACCACACATACTTCATAGACCGCCGGGTGTTGCGCCAACGCGGCCTCCACCTCATTGGGGTAGACATTGAAGCCACCCGATACCAACATATCTTTCTTGCGATCAACAATGTAGATGTAGCCCAGCGAATCGATCCGGGCGAGATCGCCAGTGTGCAGCCAGCCATCCTGGTCAAGTGCGTCGCTTGTGGCCTGCGGCGCTTTCCAGAAGCCGTCAAAGACATCTGGCCCACGCACGCAGATTTCTCCTATTTCACCCTCCTGTACAGGATTACCTTGTTCATTAAGGACCTGTATGTCGGAAAAAGAAACAGGACGCCCACATGAGCCCAGCAGCTCTGCACGGTCGCCTTCTATTGCCAGCCTATGATCATCAATGGTCAGGGCGATCACGCCGCCTGTTGTCTCGCCGGCGCCATATCCTTGCGAGAGAACGGGCCCGAAGGCGGTCCATGCCTCCTTAATCCGCGCTGGAGACATTGGGGCTGCGCCATAGCTCACAAGCCGCAGGCTCGACAAATCGCGCGATCCCAAACTGGGTTCGGCCAGCAGCGCATTAATCATTGTCGGGACAAAAAAACATATTGTGACTTTGTGCTTTTCAATTGCTTCAAGAATTTCAGGCGGTCGGAAATGCTCCATTACCAATAGCGTGACTCCCTGATACAACATTGGCTGTATGAACATTCCGCTGGCGTGCGTAATGGGTCCGCTAAGCATCATCACGTCATCTTTTTGTGCGTGCATTCTTCCCATGACCACTTTGGTCAGGGCAGCCATACGATTGCCTACGGTTTGCCTTGCCGCCTTGAGCTTTCCTGTAGAGCCCGATGTGTAATGCAGTACCGCCAGCTCATTTGGTTGCATCTTCACATGAATGTGCTCTTCGGCGGCCTCTTTCAATAAAGACTCGTAGTCGAGCCATTGTTGCGAACGCTGTGGCGACGCGATGGCTATGCGATAGCGTAAGCCCGGTACATCAGCGGCCGCCGCTTCTATGATCGACTGGTGCTGCGGGCCGGCAAAGCAGGCGATCGGCTCTGCGTTGGCAAGCGCGTCAGCAAGCTCTGCGATTGCCAGACGCGCGTTTAGAGCAACCTTTACAAGGCCCGCTTTGTATAGCGCGCATTCGAGCTCAATGATCTCGGGCCGGTTGTGGGCAACGATAGCGACACGGTCTCCTCGCTTTAATCCCATTGCGAGCAATGCGTGAGCCAGACGATTTGTGCGTCTTTCCAACGCCAGAAAGCTGATCACGCGGTCCTGAAAAATAATTGCCGGCCTGTCAGGCCAAAAACGGGCACTTCGCGCCAGATATAAACCCAGATTCATTTTTCCCTCCATATTGGTCCGAAGTTTAGAGCCCAATGCACGTCTTCAGGATAAACGTTTCAGGTTAGGTGATAAGCTTCACTTATCACTAAGGAGGGGGTGTATGAGTGTAAATCTGGATGACATCGATTATTTTCTGGCGGTCGCCGCGCATGGCAAAGTGCGTCGCGCAGCCTCCGAGCTCGGTGTTTCTCAGCCGGCTATCAGTCAGGCGATTCGTCGACTGGAAAGCGAACTGGGCTTTCGTCTATTCGACAGGAGTAGTACGGGCATGCAACTGACGCCGGTCGCATTGCAGTTCCGAGAAAAAGTGAAGGTTTTTCGCAGCAATCTGGACCAGGCAATTAAAGAAGCCGCAGATTTGTATTTAGGAGATTTGGGCACCTTGCGAATCGGCGTCTCGCCCCTGTATGCACATCGGCTGTTTACGCCAGCGGCGACGGCGCTGCATCGCCAGCGCCCGTCGGCAAAATTGCAGATCAATTTCGGACTTAATGATGCATTGAAAGCAGCGCTGCTGGCAGGGGAAATTGATATGAGTGTCAGCGCCTTGCCTGGCGTAGCTCCTGCCGGGATTCGCACTATACCATTGGGAGAGGACGCCATGCTCCTGGTCGTAAGGGAACATCATCCGCTGTTGCAGCGACGCCGTTTGCGGCTGAAGGACCTGGTATCGGCATCGTGGCTTTTACCGGCGCCCACTGTGGCGTTGCGGCGAAGTATCGAAGGCAGATTCGCCGAAGCCGGCCTGCCGCCTCCAATGGTTACTATAGAAATCAATAATTCGACCTGGGGACAGCTGAATCAGCTGATCTTGCAAAGTGATCTTATTTCTATCATCAGTGAATCGATGCTGGATACCAGAAATGGTATGGGACTTGTCCGCATTCCAATCTCGGACGCACGGTTCCTGCGTAAGATCGGTGTCATGGTCCGTAGCGATACCAAACTTTCCCCACTGGCGGAACACTTTTTAAAGCTTCTTCAGGATTTAAATAGCAACCCGTAATGCGTGTCAATTGATAGGCGTAGCTAAGTTTAAACACGAAAATTAGAACACGAAAATCCAAGAACCATATTTACAACGCATCATATCTGCCGCTTACCCCTTGCCTGCTTTGTCCTTAGGATCTGCAGCATAGCCCGCCTGTTGCGCGATCGCCTGCAATCCGGCTATCGTGAATGTGTGCATGTGCCGGGCCATATCCTCGACGCTATGCGAATACAGCGGCTGTATCGGAGTGGCGATGCGTCGGTCCAGAATCAGCAGCATGATAACCGGCCCGATGACGCTCAACACCGAGCGCAGCAACTGTGGATCGGCTACCTGCATGCCGGTCAGCTGCATAATGACATCGCGTAACACCTCGAACTTGGGCAGCGTGTCTTCTTCCATAATTTGCGACAACAAGGGAGAAGGCGCCAGCAACTCTCTGGCCCACAAGCGAATATGCCAGCTTTTGGCATCATAGGTTGCGCGCAGCAGCCCTTCGATCAACAGGTAGAGCTTGTCCGAAGGCGGCGCCGCGCTATGACCGATCTGCCTCACAAAATCCAGGCTCATCACCTCGCGATGCACTTCCTTGAGCAGGACCAGATACAGGCCATCGCGACTGCCAAAATGATAATTCACAGCTGCCATATTAACGCCTGCGGCCTCGCAGATTGCCTTGCTGGTTGTATCGGCGTAGCCGCGTTCGGCAAACAGGGCGCCGGCCTGCGCAACTATATGTCGTACGGTCGCATCGCCGTCGCTACGGCTGGCGCGGCCGCTGCGAACATTGGAGCTGACAGGGGCCGATTCCAGGCTTGTGCCGCGGGAGCGTGTTTTTGCAATCATGATATCGTTAGTAAAAATAACAACTGTGTTCTTTACATATAATTCAAATTTGAATTAGAATTATAGCTCATTTGCTCTTGCCCGACACACGATGTGAACGGATTATTTCAATCATGAATAAGAAAATAGCAGTTTTAGTAGTTCTTGGCATCATCGCCATTGCGGCAGGTACATGGTGGTTATTTGGGCGGCCGGCCCCGACCACCGATCATCTGACGCTCTATGGCAATGTCGATATCCGGCAGATTTCACTGGCATTTGAAAACAGCGACCGGGTACGAGAAATGCGGGTGGAAGAAGGCGACAGCGTCAAGGCTGGTCAGGTGCTGGCTACGCTGGACACACGCAGTCTGACGCTGCAGGCCGATCAGGCAAAGGCGCAAGTAGGCGCACAGGAACAGGCGTTATTACGATTGAAAAACGGCACCCGCCCCGAGGAAGTAGAGCAATTGCAGGCCCAGGTCCGGGCGGCAGAAGCCGAAGCCCGGCAGGCGCAGATCCGCCACAAGCGGTTAAAAGACATTGCGACCCGCTCCGGTGGGCAGGCGATCAGCAAGCAGGAAGTAGACGATACACTGGCCTCGGCTCAGGTCGCCGAGGCGCAACT
>DATGQC010000351.1:0-11074 GCA_035304425.1 Advenella sp. | reverse complement strand
TCAAAAGCCTGTTCCGCCAAAGACTGGTCCGAAGAGCGTAAGGAAGTTCGCATGGTAAGAGAGAGGCCTTTTAGGGTTTTCACGACTATCGCATTTTAAGTCATTCTAATTATAGTTGACATGTTATCTGACATTTCAGATGGCATTTCACATTTAACAACCAGCTGGCGCACTCAAATGGTGCTCCCGGGAGTGGATCCAAAATGCGTATTATTTGTCGAAGCCTTTTTTGTCAGGTGGTTGTGGCGCTGATTCTGGGTGCGATCATCGGCGTGTTCTGGCCGCACTTTGGCGAGCAGCTCAAACCGCTGGGCGACGGTTTCATCAAACTGATTAAAATGATTATTGCGCCCCTGGTATTTTGCGTGGTGGTGCACGGCATCTGCGGCAGCAGCGATCTGAAGAAAGTCGGCCGGGTGGGCGCCAAGGCCCTGCTGTATTTTGAAATCGTCACCACCTTCGCACTGGCGCTGGGCATTGGTCTGGCCTATTTGTTCGAGCCTGGCCACGGCATGAACGTGAACACCTCTTCACTGGATGCCAGCGCACTGGCGCCCTATGCAACCCAGGCTGAACACGCGACAGACACGGTCAGCTTCCTGATGCGGATCATCCCCAAAACCTTCACCGATGCATTTGCCTCCGGCGATATCCTGCAAGTGCTGCTGATCGCCATTCTGTTCGGGGCCGCTATCGCCGTGATGGGGGAACGCGGACGGCCGGTTGCAACGCTGGTAAGCCAGTTATCCCATGTGTTTTTCAAAATCATCGGTTTTATCGTGCGACTGGCGCCGCTGGGTGTGTTGGGCGCCGTCGCGTTTACCGTCGGCAAATATGGCGTTGGCACGCTGGGCCAGTTAAGCATGTTGGTGGTCCTGTTCTATGTGACCTGCGCAATATTCGTAGTGGTCATCCTGGGCCTGATCCTGCGGCTGGCCGGTTTCAATATTTTCAAGTTGCTTGCCTATTTGCGCGAAGAGTTGCTGGTGGTGCTGGGTACCGCATCGTCAGACGCCGTGTTACCCCAGGTCATGCATAAACTGGAGCGCATGGGCGTAAAAAGCACGACGGTAGGGCTGGTGATTCCTACCGGTTATTCCTTCAATCTTGACGGGTTTTCCATTTATCTGACGCTGGCTGCGGTTTTCATTGCGCAGGCAACCAATACAGCCTTGTCTTTTACCGATTTGATCACGATCCTGGCCATTTCCATGCTCACGTCCAAAGGCGCGCACGGCGTGCCCGGTTCGGCTATCGTGATTCTGGCGGCAACCCTGAGCGCCGTTCCGGCGATCCCCGCGATCGGCCTGGTATTGGTGCTGTCGGTTGACTGGTTCATGGGCATCGCCCGCGCGCTGACCAACCTCATCGGCAACTGCGTGGGTACGATCGTCATCGGCGCCTGGGAAGGTGATATTGACCGGCAACAGGCGCATAATACGCTCAATTGCCAGACCGCAACTCACAAGGATTAAAGGTAACAACCAGCATGACACTCAGAAGTTTGACAATAGAGCCGCTGACACGCAGCGCCTTCGCGCCCTTTGGCGAGGTGATCGAGGCCAGCGATGCGGCGCAGCACTTTACGATCAACAACGGCAATACCGAGCGTTATCACAATCTGGCGCATATTGAACCCGGCCCGCAGGGCAAGGCGATCGTGTCGATTTTCCGCGGCCTGCCCCGCACCCTGCCCTTTGAGATCACCATGATGGAGCGACATCCCCTGGCCAGCCAGGCCTTTATGCCACTGTCGTCGCACCCCTATCTGGTAGCGGTTGGCGCGGCCGGTGACGCGCCGGATATTGAGCAGGTGCGCGTGTTCTTATGCCAGGGCCAGCAAGGCGTAAACTACGCCGCCGGCGTCTGGCATCACCCGCTGCTGGCGCTGGAGGCGGTCTGCGACTTCCTGGTCATCGATCGCAGCGGGCCAGGGCATAACTGCGATATCGCCACACTCACGCCCGGCGGACTGATCGGTCCCTTCTCCTGAAAGCGGCGCCTGCTTCGCTGACCGCTTTCTGCTTTAACTGTCACTTATACGAGGATTTTTTCCAATGTCAAAAACGCCCTACTATGCGCCCCATGGCGGTCATCCGGCTCAGACCGAGCTGCTGACCGACAGGGCCATGTTTACTGAAGCCTATGCCGTCATTCCCAAAGGCGTCATGCGCGATATTGTCACCAGCTACCTGCCGTTTTGGGAAAATACCCGGCTATGGGTGCTGGCCCGGCCGCTCTCCGGCTTTGCCGAGACATTCTCCCAATACATTGTCGAAGTGGCGCCCGGTGGCGGCAGCCGCCAACCCGAACAGGATCCGCAAGCAGAGGCCGTGCTCTTCGTGGTAGAAGGCCAGCTATCGCTCACGCTGGCCGGCGCCGAATACACGCTGGCGCCGGGCGGGTATGCCTTTATTCCCCCCGCCTCAGAGTGGACCCTGCACAACGGCGGCGATGCCAACGCGCGTTTTCACTGGATCCGCAAGCGCTACCAGGCTGTCGATGGCATTCCTGCGCCCACCGCCTTCGTTACCAATGAGCAGCAGATCGCCCCCGTCGCCATGCCGGACACTGAGGGACGCTGGGCCACCACCCGCTTCGTAGACCCCACCGACATGAGCCATGATATGCATGTCAATATCGTGACGTTCCTGCCCGGCGGCGTGATTCCGTTTGCCGAAACCCATGTCATGGAGCATGGCCTGTATGTGCTTGAAGGCAAGGCTGTCTATCGGCTGAACCAGGACTGGGTTGAAGTTGAGGCAGGCGACTTCATGTGGCTGCGCGCCTTCTGCCCCCAGGCCTGCTATGCGGGCGGGCCTGACAAGTTCCGCTACCTGCTGTATAAGGATGTCAACCGGCATATGAACCTGACTCTTGGCGCGCCCCGGTAAGCAACGGCAGCGCCGCTGGGCAGCGCTTTGAAGGCCATGCCTGTCTGAGTTCGGGTATGCAGCGACCGGCGGCAATGCCTGCGGGTGTGCCGATTCAGCTTGGCTATCCACCGCGATCACGACTGTCATTGCTGACAGTGGCGATGACACCCTATGGCCTTACCGCCTGATCGACCTGCACCACCGTGCGCGGAACAAAATACGTGTCAACCGATTATGGCTTGATCTCGGGCAAGTCTGCGGCCAGAATACTCAGTCCGGTGCGCAGCGCCTTATCGTAGCGAGCCCGCTCGGCGGCTATTTGCTCTGGCGTCCAGTCATAAAAACCCTGGCCGGTCTTCATGCCCAGCTGGCCGTTTCCGGGCTTGTCGGCCAGCACGGGGGGCGGTTCGCTGACATTGGACAATGAGGGGTAAATCGTCGCTGCTGCGGCGGCATGCACATCCAGGCCGGCATGCTCCTTTTGCATAATCGGACCCGCTGCGATATAACGAAAGCCAAACCCAAACCGCACCGCATTGTCGATGTCTTGAGGCGTGACGATACCTTCCTGTATCATCGAAAATGCTTCGCGGCCCAGTGCATGCTGCAGGCGGTTGGCGACAAAACCCGGCACGTCCTTGCGAACCATGATCGGTACCGAACCGCAACGCCGCATAAGCGTGGCCAGGCCCTCTGCGATCTGCTCATCCGTATCAGGTCCCAGTACCACTTCCACCAACGGCACGATGTGCGCCGGCATGAAAAAATGCAGGCCGATCATCCGTTCCCGTTGCGGCAGACCTTCGGCGATCCGGCTGATGGGAAAACTTGAACTATTGCTGGCCAGCACCGCGTCCGGCCGCGCCATGGCCGACAGGGACTTGAACAATTCACGTTTGTGATCGAGCTTTTCCGGAATGCACTCGATAACCAGCTGAATTTTCTGCCAATCCACCTCCTCCAGCGTCGCCACCACGGTCAGCAGTTCTGCATTGTCGGCGCAGTTGATGCGCTCCAGATTGGCGGCGATGCGTTCCCGGATCTGCTGGTGCGCCTGCGCACGGGTCTCGATCAGATGCACCGGACAGCGCGCGCGCAGCAGCACGACAGCGACATCCGCCCCCATGGTGCCGCCTCCTACAATTGCTGCAGGTGTGGACGAAGGAGCGCCGAGAATAATGCCGTTTGTCATGAAGTTTTCCTGTTAACTCAAAACCAGCATCATAATCGGTCACCCGCGTCGCATCAAGGCAGGCGCGGGTTCCGCTCCGCTTCTTTGGCCACGGGCTGGCAACCGCTTTGGCCCGGCATGCTCGGCAACAGCCCGCACAAGGTCGGCAGCCATGCGCACGACAAGGCGCTATCTGCCCGCAGAATCGATCACCTCGCCCGAAATCTGAACGCGCTTGACCTCGGAGATATAAATAATGATCAGCGAGACCCACACCACGCCATAGAGCAGCATAAAGCAGCTTGAGCGGATCTGAAAGAGCTCGGCAAGAATGCCAAACATAATGGGTAACAGAAACCCCGCCAGCCCCCCTGCTAATCCTACGATGCCGGTCACGGTTCCCATATTGTCCGGAAAATCATCTGCTACATATTTGAAGGTAGACGCCATGCCAAACGCAAAGACCGCGCCCAGTACAAACAGAATCGCGACAAACAGCCATATCGGTATGTATAGATGGAACGTCGACGCCCCCTCCAGTGTTTTGATGCTCAACTGGGTATCGGGATACGACAGCAGGAACAGGCAAACCCAGGCGACCCAAAGGCACCACCACGTGACACGATGCGCCCCGAACCGATCCGCCAGCCCGCCGCCTACCGCCCGCAATATGGCGCCCGGCAATGAAAAGCCGGCGGCCAGGGCAGAGGCGGCAATCAGTGTCAAACCGTACTCTCCCTGAAAATACTGTGGTATCCACAAGGAAAGCGCTGTAAATCCGCCAAACGTGATTGAATAATACTGGCAGTATCGCCAGACTTTGGGATTTCTCAGGATCCTGAACTGATCGGCAAAACTGCCGGTTGTTTTGCCGGCACCGGGATCTGGCGCCGACACAAACCAGAACGCGACGGCGGTTAACAATAAAACAACCGCATAGATTTTGGGCACAGTACGCCAGCCAAAGCTCTCGAGCAGGATGGGCGTTAAGAAAAGGTTGACCGCCGCACCTACCGTTCCGGCGCCGAAAAAGCCCATGGCAAAGCCTTTTCTTTCGGCAGAAAAAAAGCGCGCGACGTAGGGGGTGCCAATGGCGAATGACGCACCGACCAGGCCAAGAAACAAGCCGATTACCAGGAAATGCCACAACTGCTGTGAATAACTCACCAGATAGACCGGAACCGAGCATCCCGCCAACAGGAGCGTCATCATGACGCGTCCACCCAAGCGATCAGTCCATATCCCCAACGGCAGCCTGAACAAGGCGCCGGTCAAGACCGGCGTCGACGTCAGAAGCCCGAATTCAAAGGCGCTCAAGCCAAGCTCCTGACGAATCTGAATCCCAAGGACACCAAACATCATCCATACAACAAAGCAAACCATAAATGCAAAGGTGCTGCTGTACAAGACAGCATACGCTTTGGGATTCTCGGTCTTCATCGTTTGTCTCGCTTGTAACGGTAAGAAGGGATACTTGGTTACTGCAACAGCGGCGAATCGGCCCCCTCGATGTCCAATCCTTTGATATCAGCCTGCCCGACCAGCAACTGCAGATATTGCGACGTGGCGCGCCGCCGGCTGGATTGACTGAGCCAGTCTGCAATCGGCTTCTGCACCCGGGCAAATGCCATGACTTCCCCTTCATGCCTGGCGCCGGTGCGCACAATATGGAATCCGTGACGGCTATCCACCAGGCGATTCAACAACGAATTTGCAGGCATGGCAAACACCGCTTTCTCAAACTCCGGCACCGTTTCGCGACGGCGAATAACCCCCAGTGATCCACCATTGGAAGAGGAAGGGCAATTGGAGTACTTGCGTGCATAGTCGGCAAACGCTTCCGGCACATCCTGATAAAGGCTGTTGAGAATATCTCCTGCGTGCGCACGCAATCGCTTCGCATCCATTTGCGGCGTCAACTGAAACAGGATATGCCAGACCTGGACCCGGTCATTGTGAATGAACTGGTGTTTATGCTGTTCGTAATAGCGACGACATGCCTGCTCGTCCGGTTCAGGCGTCTGGATTTCCGCATCAAACACCGCCTGCATCAATGATTCCGTGCTGGTTTCCGTTATACCCAATACGCCTGCGCGTTGCCGCAGCAGCTCCCGCAGCACCAGCTCATGACTCGCGCTTTTTAGCGGATCCCGCTGCTCGCTGTGCCTGGGCAACTCAGCCGCCAGTTGCGCCTCATCAATGCTTACGCCATTGACCACAATCATGATTATTTCTCCATCAGCGTGAACGCACCAGCTGCCAGGCCCGTGTCAGGTAGGAGAGCGAAGCGAATCCGCTCCAGACATGAACCAGCCGTGTGAATGGAAAAATCACAAACAGGGTCATGCCCAATATCATATGCGCCTGATAGACCCAGGGCGACCCCAGCATCACGTCCGCCGCGCCGCTACGGAATGTCACGATGCGCTGCGCCCACTCGCCCAGCATCAGCATGACGGCGCCGTCCTTATGCTGCACCGACGTGAAAATCGAAAGCAGCCCCAGTAACAATACCACCAGTATCCAGAACAGGGTCAGCCAGTCGCTGAACCTTGACGTGGCGACCAGCCGCGGCTCGGACACGCGTCGGTAAATAAGCAGCAATAGCCCGACCAGGCAGAGCAGACCGAGCGCGGCCCCGACGACAATGGCCAGCCACTGCTTTGCCTGCGTGGACACGCCAAGAGCGTGATAGACAGCAGGCGGCGTCAATAGACCAAACAAATGGGTGAAGAACAGCGCAATAATACCGGCATGAAATAAAATGCTGCCCAGGCGCAACGTGCTGCGTTTGAGCAACTGGCTAGAGTCGCTCTTCCAGGTGTACTGGCTGCGCTCAAACCGCATCAGGCTGCCCAGCAGGAATATCACTAACGCAATGTACGGATATATTCCGAAGAAAAAATGATGTAGATAAGAGTACATCGCGCGCTCCCTATTTTGCTGCCACTACAGTTGACCCTGTCTTTTTCCTGGGATCGGTTTCATAGAAAGTGACCGGTTGATCAACCGCTGGTTTGCGATAAAGCAGTGGCTCCGTGCCATCGGCATTCGGCCCGAAAGTTACCATGGCCTCTTCCATGGCGCCGTGCGACGGGTCAGGCAGCGGTTCCGGAACAACCGTGGTCATGCCACGCAGCATCTGGAATAGAACGACATAAGGGCTATGCGCCCTGGCAAGCTTCTGTTCAATGCGAGACAGAATATGAATGGCGTCTCCCAGCAGATCGGCCGCCTTTTCTGCCGGAATCTGCGACAGAAACTCAAGAAACAGAGGGATATAATCCGGCAGCTCGGTGGTGTCCGGCAGCAGCCCGTGCTCAATATATTCATTACGCAAATCAACCATGGCCTGGCCCCGATCCCGTGACTCGCCATGGATATGCTCGAACAGATGCAGAGAGTGGCTTGGTTTGCTGTCGAACGTCTCCACGTATTGCTCTTGTAATTGAATCAGGTCGGAACTGTTGTCGAACAGATCGAACATCGGCGCCAGTTGCCTTCTCTGCTCCTGATTCAGCAATGAACGCAACAGGGGCAACGCATCGATCAGTTCTTCGTCGGGATAGCCCAGCAGCGCAGACAAGACGGCATAGATCAGCTGTTGCGGGGGCTCTTTCGTTTGTGATTGCATTGTTGAGGCGCAGGTCATCCGGGTTCTCCTGAAGGCACAGTCTTATTGCGTTGCAGATCCATGAACACCACCTGTCGGGCGTCGCCCTTTGGTTTCTTGCCAAACAGACCGGTTTTGGATGAACCGCCCGAACAGCCGTCGCCAAAAGAAAAACCACATCCGCCTTTCATATCGAAAGCATCTTCTGCATATTCGCGATGAGAGGTGGGAATAACAAACCGGTCTTCGTAATTGGCAATGGCCAGATAGCGGTACATTTGCTCAACCTGCGCCAGGCTCAGCCCCACCTGCTGCAAAATATCCGGCCGCTCCAGGCCCTCTACAGTCCGCGCGCGCATATAGGCGCGCATGGCCAGCAAGCGCTCCAGCGCCAGCGCAACCGGCGCCTCGTCTCCTGCCGTTAGCAGATTGGCCAGATAGCGCAGCGGTATTCGCAATGATTTGATATCCGGCAGGGCGCCGAATGTTCCGATATCGCCGCTATTGGCTGCCGACTGGATAGGAGATAATGGCGGCACATACCAGACCATGGGCAACGTCCGGTATTCCGGGTGCAATGGGAAAGCAATCCGCCATTCCACGGCCATTTTGTATGTCGGAGACTGCCTTGCGGCATCCAGCCAGCCCTGGGGCACGCCGTCGGCCAGCGCCTGGGCGATCACGGCAGGATCTTCAGGATCCAGGAATACCTCCAGTTGCGCCTCATAGAGTCCGGCTTCATCCTGCACCGAAGCCGCATGCTCGATCCGGTCGGCATCGTAAAGCAACACGCCCAGATAGCGGATTCGACCGACGCAGGTTTCCGAGCAGACAGTCGGCTGGCCCGCCTCTATGCGGGGATAGCAGAATATGCATTTTTCTGCCTTGCCGCTTTTCCAGTTATAGTAGATTTTTTTGTATGGACAGCCCGACACGCACATGCGCCAGCCACGGCATTTGTCCTGATCGATCAAAACGATCCCGTCTTCTTCCCGCTTATAGATGGATCCCGATGGACAACTGGCCACACAGCTGGGATTCAGGCAATGCTCGCACAACCTGGGCAGATACATCATGAAGGTATTCTCAAACTGCCCGTAGATCTCTTTCTGGATATCTTCAAAATTGTAATCAGCTGAGCGTTTGGAAAATTCGCCGCCCAGAATCTCTTCCCAGTTCGGCCCCCATTCTATTTTCTCCATGATCTTGCCGGTAATCAGCGAGCGGGGACGGGCCGTGGGCGCCGTTTTTGACTCCGGCGCAGATTGCAAATGATCGTAGTCGAACGTAAACGGCTCATAATAGTCGTCTATTTCGGGCAGATTCGGATTGGCGAATATGTTGGCCAGCAATCTGAGTTTTCCGCCCTGTCGGGGCTCGATCCGACCGTTCGCATTGCGCTTCCAGCCCCCGTTCCAATGCTTCTGATTCTCCCAATCTTTGGGATAGCCGATACCTGGTTTGGTTTCGACATTATTGAACCACGCATATTCCATACCGTCGCGCGAGGTCCAGACATTTTTACAGGTGACAGAACAGGTATGACAGCCGATACATTTGTCCAGATTCAGCACCATCGCAATTTGTGCCCGTACTTTCATTGTCTTCTCCGCTCGGTTTCGGAAGCGTGCGAATCGCGTAGCGGCGATTCGAGCCAGTCAATTTTCGACATTTTTCGTACGATCACAAATTCGTCACGATTGGAGCCCACCGTACCGTAATAATTCAAGCCATAAGACAACTGGGCATAGCCGCCAATCATATGCGTGGGCTTGATCACGGTTCTGGTCACGGAATTGTGAATGCCGCCCCGTGCCCCTGTGATTTCCGAGCCCGGCATATTGATGATCTTCTCCTGTGCGTGATACATCATTGTCATCCCTTCAGGCACCCGCTGGCTGACAACTGCACGCGCCACCAGCGCTCCATTCACATTGAATGCTTCAATCCAGTCGTTATCGGCGATACCGCCTTTTGCCGCATCCACTTCTGATAACCAAACGATGGGGCCGCCGCGCGATAGCGTCAGCATGATCAGATTATCGGTGTAGGTAGAATGGATGCCCCATTTCTGGTGCGGTGTAATGAAGTTCAGAAGCAGATGCGGATTGCCATTGCCCCGTGACTGCAGCATGGGTGTAATCGACTTGGTGTCGACCGGCGGCCGGTACACGCACAGGGCTTCGCCGAAGGCCCGCATCCAGGTGTGATCCTGGTACAACTGCTGGCGCCCGGTCAGGGTGCGCCACGGAATCAGCTCATGCACATTGGTATAGCCGGCGCTATAACTGACATGATCGGACTCCAGACCGGACCAGGTCGGCGAGGAAATGATTTTGCGCGGCTGTGCCTGCAGATCGCGATACCGGATTTTTTCGTGCTCGCGCGGTTTGGCCAGATGCGAATGATCGCGTCCTGTAAATGAGGACAACGCCTCCCACGCCTTGACCGAGACTTCGCCATTGGTCTCCGGGGCAAGCGTCAGAATTGTTTCGGCGGCGTCGATATCGGTGTCCAGCCGGGGCAGGCCATAACTGACGCCCTCATCTGTCACACGCTGGTTCAGCTGGGCCAGCAAATCACATTCTTCATTGGCCTGCCATGAAATGCCTTTGCCGCCGACACCCAGTTTTTCCGTCAGCGGCCCCAGGGAGGTGAATTGCTTGTATAGCGATGCATAATCGCGTTCCACGACGCTGAATGACGGCATGGTTTTGCCTGGAATCATCGGTCCCTGGTCATGTTTCCAGTCTGAGACGCCAAAAGGGTCTCCCAATTCAGCCGGGCTATCATGCTGTAGTGGGGTCAGCACCAGGTCTCGGACCGTGCCGAGTTCGGTCTGCGCGATGTTGGAAAAGGCTTTGGCGATGCCCTTATAGATTTCCCAGTCGCTGCGCGACTCCCACACTGGGTCAACGGCCGCCGACAGTGGGTGAATGAAGGGATGCATGTCAGAAGTATTCAGATCGCTTTTTTCATACCAGGTCGCGGTGGGCAGCACAACATCCGAATAGACACAGGTCGTCGACATACGAAAATCAAGCGTTACCAGCAGGTCCAGTTTCCCTTGCGGGGCGCTGTCATGCCAGGTCACTTCGACCGGTTTTTGATCGCCATCCTCGCCCAGCTCTTTACCCTGGATACCGTGATCGGTACCCAGCAAATGTTTAAGAAAGTATTCATGCCCCTTGCCGGAAGAGCCGAGCAGATTGGAGCGCCAGATAAACATATTGCGCGGGAAATTATCAGGATGATCAGGATCTTCACATGACAGCTTGAGCTTGCCACTTTTGAGCTCCTGCACCGCGTACTGCACCGGATCCTGCCCTGCCTCCTGGGCTTGGCGCACCACCTGCAAGGGGTTTGTCTGCAATTGAGGCGCAGAGGGCAGCCAGCCCATGCGTTCGGCCCGGA
>DATGQC010000350.1:0-6737 GCA_035304425.1 Advenella sp. | reverse complement strand
AAAGGCCGGCCGGCGCGTAAAGCTCAGCCAAACACCGGTACCGGGGCTAAGGTGGCGCCGCAACAGGTCGTTTTGCTTTCCGGCGGCAATCCGCAGATCCCCAAAGGATATGGCGATGCCCCCGTGCAGGCATATATAAATGCCATGCCCGGCTGGAAAAGCGAGACCGGGCGCCGACTCGATGCGCTGATCGAACATATCGTACCCGGTGTAAAGAAAGCCGTGAAATGGAATTCACCCTTTTATGGCGCCAACGACGATGGATGGTTCCTGAGCCTGCATTGTTTTACAAAATACATCAAGATCACTTTTTTTCGCGGCACGTCGTTGCGACCGATTCCGCCAGGAGCGTCCAAGCATAAGGAGGTGCGCTATCTGGATATGCGGGAAGGCGAATTTGACGAGCAGCAGATCGGCGACTGGATCAGACAAGCCAGTCTGCTGCCGGGCGAGAAACTGTAGCCGACAACATGCAGCGACAGCCCTAGCCTGGCCCCGCATCAAAAGCAGGTTCAAGTCCTGCTCCATTTATTGGATCTGACGCCGCCCGGGCATTAATTCGAAGAACGCATGCGGTGTGGCGTGAGTACCTTTCCCGGACGTAACGCGCCTGTCTGTTGTCCATCCCAGACCCGGACACCGTTTACCCAGACCGCCTCGATACCTTGACTGGCCCTGATCGGTTTTTCGAACGTCGCCATATCGGCGACCCTATCCGGATCAAACATAACAAGATCTGCGAAATAACCTTCCCGTATCAGACCTCGCTTATGCAGTCCGTAGTTCTCAGCGGCAAGACCGGTCATTCGGTGAATCGCCTCCTGAAGAGTGAGCAATTGGCGCTCTCTTACCATGGTGCGCAACACATTGGTAAACGTTCCCCATTGCCTGGGATGCGGGTGCGAATCAAAAGGAAGTCCATCGGAGCCGACCATTGTCATCGGAAACCGGAAAATGCGGCTCACATCTTCTTCATCCATGAGAAAGTAGATGGCGCCCGCCGGACTCAGACGCTCGAACGTCTCCTGCTCGTCCAATCGCCACTCGTCCATGATTTGACTGAAATCCATGCCCGCGACCTCCGGGTGATTCTGGCACCATGTAATCATGGTGCGACGCGAGATACGGACCCGATCCAGACGCAACATAGTCGAGGTGGCAGGGTACGGATGGCAATCAAGGCAAACGGGCTGCACCGCCGCTGCTTCTGCAATCATTCTCAGGGTTTCGCGTGACCGTCCGTGATTTTTTTCACCGGCCAGCTTATGATGCGAAAAAACGACCCGACAGTCAATGGCCCTGCCGATATCCAGCGCTTCCTGCATCGCCAAAACGATCTGATCCGCTTCGTCTCGCAGATGAGTCGCATATATGCCGCCTTGCTCCTTCATTGGCATACACACATCAATAATTTCATCTGTGGTCGCCGCCGCAGCCGGCGGATAAAACGTACCGGTAGAGACGCCGAACGCCCCGGCCTCCAGCGCCTCTTGAAGCAAGATTCGCATCGCCTCCCGTTCAGCAGGCGATGCCGCGCCCGATGTGTCTCCCATGACGGCGACGCGCAGCGTGGTATGGCCGACCAACGGCACGACGTTAACCGACGCCGGCGCAGCGTGCAGCGCGTCAATCCAGGATTTGAACGAGGCAAAACGAAAGAGATCAGTCGGCCCCAGCAAGTCCAGCGGTTGTGGCACAGCATGTCGGACCAAAGGCGCCAGACTGATACCGCAATTTCCGGTAACCACTGTGGTTACGCCTTGCGACACCTTGGGCAACATATCGGGATGCGCCAATAAATACCCATCATCATGGGTGTGAGAATCGATAAAACCCGGTGCAATCATGTACCCAGTGGCATCAACCACCGACACGTCCGGTGGATACTGAAACCGCCCCACCGAAACAATATGCTCGCCATCAAGTCCGATATCAGCTTCAACTGGCTGGTTTCCGCTGCCATCGATCAATGTCGCACCCGTGATTACGGTATCCAATTGCATTTTCTTTTCCTGTCCAAGGCGTTTCAGGTTCAATTGAGCTTCTCGATACCGGCTGTCTCGATAATCTGACGCCATTTTCTGGTCTCCGAATCAATCAGACGGGCAAATTGCTCGGGTGAACCGCCCACCGGTTCCGCGCCCAATGCGGCCAGCCCCTTGAGCACCTCGGGTGCGCGAAGCGCATTGTCCAGCGCCTTATTCAAGGTCTGGATAATTTCGCCGGGCGTGCCTTTTGGTGCAACCACGCCACCCCAGGCAATTGTTTCATAGCCCTTGACGCCAGCCTCATCCAGCGTAGGCACCTCGGGCAACAACGCCAGCCGTTTCAGGCTACTCACTCCCAACGCCCGCACTTTACCGCTCTTGATCATCGGCAGCGCCTCAGACGAATTGGTGAACATGAAGTCCAGGCGCCCGCCGATGAGGTCCTGCAGAGCCGCCGGTCCTCCCGTGTAAGGCACAAACTGCACCTGGACCTTTGCGAGGCTTTTGAACAGCTCACCTCCCATATGGCCGGTTGTACCGACCCCCGAAGCCCCGTAAGATAAAGTGTTGGGAGCCCTGCGGGCCTTGTCTATTAAATCGGCAACGCTTTTTAACGCGGAATCGGCAGGCACGATCAAGACGTTGTATAAGTTAAACAGATGAATAACGGGCTGGAAGTCGGCCTGCACATCGTAGTTCAACGTATTGAACAATGAGCGATTAACTGCCAGCGTATTGATGTTGCCATAACCGATGGTATAGCCATCGGCTGCTGCACGCTTTAACTGAACCATGCCGATGCTGCCAGCTGCGCCGGGACGATTTTCAACGACAAATGTCGCCTTCATCTCTTGCGCCACCTTGTTCATTACCAGCCGAGATAACACGTCTGGCGAGCCTCCCGCAGCAGAAGGCAAGACAAATGAAACGGGTTTTTGAGGCCATGGCGTGGTTTCAGCTTGAGCGAGCGTCGCCAGGCAAGTACAAGCCAATAGCATCACGGTCAGCAACTGCCGGATAATTCGAAACATAGCGGTCTCCTGCTTTCGTTTTGTGCGGTGTCGCCTAGATTAGCACCGAGGCGCAGCCACCCGCATATCGAAAATGATTGCCAAGCTATAATCCGACGTTATCGATAGAGACTGGATGCCGTATGGAAAATGACGATTTTTCTGACGATATGTGTTCCGACCCCGGGTATGCTCGCCCACCGCTGAGTCTGCGCCAGATCGAAGTCTTTCGCACCATCATGGTGGCCGGCTCGATCAGCAACGCCGGCCGTGCACTGCACGTATCTCAGCCGGCTATCAGTCGAGTGCTTGCTCTGACGGAAAGCAGACTTGGCTACCCGCTTTTTGAGCGGTCTCGCAACGGATTGCATCCGACCCCTGAAGCAAGGCGTTTGTATACGCAAGTTGCAGAAGTCTATAACACGGTACAACGGGTAAATAGTCTTGCGGCGTCTATTGGCGCAGACGGATCAGGACAATTGAAGATCCTCTCAAGCGCCACTTTTGGTCAAAAACTGATTCCGCAGGCGTTGGCTTATTTCCGGGCCAGCCATCAAAGCGCCTGCGTCGACCATCGAAATGTGACCTTTGACGAACAAGTCGCTTATTTCCTAAGCGGGCAGGCCGACATTGGCATTTCCTTGAACGCATCGGATCATCCTCACTTGAGTTCAGTGAAAATTGGCGAGCAACCGGTTGTCTGTATCATCCCCAAAGGCCATCCGCTTGCCTGCCGGGATGTCGTCGAACCACAGGATTTTATGAATGCCGCCTGGATAGGTTATCCGGAAAATACGCCATTGGCCAATGCGCTTGTCCCTTTTTTTGGCGAATGCAACCTTCACTGTCCTGCGGCCATAGAGGTACGGTCACCGGTCAGCGCCTACGCCTTCGTACTGCAAGGTCTGGGGCCGGCGCTGGTCGATCGCAGTTGCCTGCCTGGCGAGAACGAAGCCATTATTGTCAGGCCGATATCGCCAGCGGCAACGATAGAAATCTGGGTGACCCGGTCCAACCTGAATCCGCTTCCCCTGTTGGCCCGGCGTTTTGTGGCTGCGTTAAAAAAAGCCGTCTCGCATCTATAGCCGCGTTTCCTGACATCAAATTTTGTCGACAGCTCATAACCTTTGACTATCGAATCCGGCCCGGTCCGCCTGCGCCAACCCGCCCTAATAGCAATGGCGACAAGGCTTTCGCCAGACAGACCGCGGTATCGGCTCGGTACAAGCTGTCGACCCGGACGCTATTTACGATAACGGCAATACGATGGCATGATTCATCATCATCTATCATGGACGCACGCATCTTGAAAACTCATCCAACTCGACATTTGGGCATTGCCGTCGCCCAGCTTGGTGGTATAAACCTTGCAGACACCCGTCGCTCAATCGTCAACCGTCTGATCGACATGCTCAAAGAAGCGCACGGGCGCGGCGCAAACCTGGTCGTTTTCCCGGAACTGGCATTAACTACTTTTTTCCCCCGTTACTGGATGGAAGAACATGAAGCGCAAGCGCGCTTTTTTGAGCAGAGCATGCCCAACCCATCCGTACAGCCTCTGTTTGACGAGGCCAGAAAGCGCGAAATGGCATTTTATCTGGGCTATGCTGAGCTCACGCCGCAAGGTACCCCCTACAACAGCTCGATCCTGGTCAATAACAAAGGTGAAGTGGTTGGCAAATACAGGAAAATACATTTGCCGGGACACGATGACCATAAAAAGGATGCGCCGTTTCAACATCTGGAAAAAAAATTCTTCCGAGTTGGAGACAACACTTTTGGCGTTTGGGAGACCATGGGCGCCAATATCGGGATGTGTTTATGCAATGACCGCCGCTGGTCCGAAACCTGGCGTGTCATGGCTCTGCAAAATGCCGAGATCATCGTACTGGGATATAACACGCCCTCGCAGAATATCCATTGGCCGGAGCCGGTTCATCTGCGCATGCACCATCATTTGATAACGCTGCAGGCCAGTGCATATCAAAATAGCGTGTGGGCAGCGGCCGCTGCCAAATGCGGAACGGAGGACGGCCATCACATGATAGGGGGATCCGTGATCGTTGCCCCCACCGGCGAGATCGTTGCACAAGCCAGCACAGAAGACGACGAGGTTATTGCCGTTAAAGCGGACCTGACGCTTGCAGACTCATTTCGCAAGAATGTATTCAATTTCGAAAGCCACCGACGGCCCGAATTTTACGGACTGATTACGCAAAGAACCGGCCGCGGCCCGGCGCTATGAGCTGCCAACGCCACGGCACGGACATACCCGGGATGGAACCGGTGAGGTCTGCGCGGCAAACATTTTCGCCCGGCGGGGTGTCGACTGCGTTGTGCGATGCGTCCCGCCGCTGACGACCACCCGCAGCCAGTCTTCAGTTTCCTGGTTAAACCGGTGCGAGCGATTGCACTAACGCAGGCTGCATCCCGGCACAGGCAACCATCCAGATCACCTGTGTCGCTACTGATACAGCTGCTGCGTTACGATGCTTGCCCGGCAGAGGCCAGTTTCTTGCGGCGCGCCAGCCAGCTTCCAACCAAAGCAACCAGCAACGCGCCGGCAATCTCAATGGCGATCTTGGCCGTACCGGTGACTTCGCCGAAACGCGCCAGAACCACCTGGTCGCTCACCAGCATGCCGCCTGCGATCCAGCCCAGCAATGCGGCGCCGAACAGCACGACGCCGGGATAACGGTCGATGAGTTTCAAGACCAGCGTGCTGCCCCAGATAATGATGGGTACGCTGATAACCAGACCTGCAATCACCAGTCCCGTCTGATGGTCTGCATGCGCGCCCTGCGCTGCGCCGGCAATCGCAATCACGTTATCCAGACTCATGACAAAGTCTGCGATGATGATCGTCTTGACCGCCGACCAGACCGACGAGCCGCCATCGATCTTGTCATGCTCATCATCATCCGGGATAAGCAGTTTGATCCCGATCCAGATAAGCAGCAACCCACCCACAATCTTGAGATATGGAATCGTCAATAGTGTCAACGCAAATGTAATGAGCACGACCCGAAGAATGATCGCACCGGCCGTACCCCACAAAATGCCCTGCATGCGCTGCTTTTTCGGCAGGTTACGGCAGGCCAGCGCAATCACAACCGCATTGTCACCGCCCAGCAGGATATCAATCATGATAATTTGAAAGACTGCTGTCCAGCTCAGAGTCTGAAAAAATTCAAGCATAAGTTCACCCGGAATCCATTAATATAAAAATTGGAATTGAATATGGATCGGCCCGCTCCGGTTGCACGACAAGATGTCGTGCGGCCAGCCAGTACAGAAAGTACCGGCAGAAGCGTAAATGGCCTGATCCGTAAAGGACCCAGGCCATTTATTCTTAATCAGGATTTATGGACCTTGCCCTTTAATGGCAAGGTCTTGCTTACAACACCAGGTGTGTTGCCCGGGCACCGGGCGTCATGCCAAGGCATGACAACCGTAATGACGATGCGGCGGCGGAAAGCTACTCCCCTTGATCAACTAAGTATAGCTTTTGAGAAAATTATGTCAAGTAGGGTCGTTACGTATTGCCCCGATGAACAATCGGTACTGCAGTAGTGAAAAGTCGACGCATGCCTATTTTTCATTGCTGATTCCCATTTCCTGAATCAGCTTGGTGTATTTTTCTGATTCGGCTTTTGCAAAGGCGGCGAATGCTTTGGCCCCCATGAAATGAGGTGGCGTATCCAGTGGCTCTACGTCGGCTTTATAGCCTGCGCTGTTC
>DATGQC010000349.1:0-6174 GCA_035304425.1 Advenella sp. | reverse complement strand
TGACGTGGCGGTTGCGCGCAGCGTTTGTGAGCAGGGCATGTTTGCGCATGGGATCTCCGGATGGTATTTGCAGCCACCCGTAACGCATGGTCTGCTGATGAGCTTTACCAATGTTGCCTCGCGCGATGCGGCTCGCCAACTGGGTGAACGTATTCGACCGTTGTTATAGGCCGACCTGCGGGCTATGGGTAATGTCGGGCAACCCGACTATCGGATGCAGTAGGGCTCGTCCTGGAGCGCATCTTCGTTTGTCGGCATGCACGTCTTGCTGAGATCCTGGCCGAAAAAAAACATGGCCGGGCAATGCAGGACGACACGAAAGATAAGTTAAGCACCGGTGATCGAGCATCTGGGCAGGCGATGCTTGCCGGGCATAATTCATGGCCTATAGCGAATCATCACTCTTGGCTCTTTTGACTGATCGACTGATGCTTTAACATGCACTCATGATCTTCAATCGATATAAACTGTAAGCAGCGGCGCAGGCGCCAGACCATACATGCGGCCTGTCATGCATCGATTGAAAGAATGGCACCCGTTTGCCAATCCTGTTTATTTCAACTGTCATATACAATTTCGGAGCCCCCATGCAAGCCCGTTACGATTTTCAAAAAGCCGCTCCCACTGTCTTTAATGCCATGCGCGCATTGGAAGTTGCTGTCATGAAGAATCCTGATTTGGAAAAATCATTAATTCATCTGATCAAGATTCGTGCTTCCCAGATCAATGGCTGCACATTCTGCGTGAATATGCATCTGCAGGAGGCCCGCGCAGATGGTATGAACCCCCAACAACTGGACCTGCTTTGCGTCTGGCGCGAAGCGCAGGTTTTCAGCGCCAGAGAGCGTGCTGTGATTGCCTGGGCCGAAGCCATTACGCTGGTTTCGCAAACGGGTGCGCCGGATGAGGATTACAATGCGATGCGGGCGTTTTTTTCTGAGGCGCAGATTGCCGGCTATACCCTGGCGCTTGTAGCGATCAATGGCTGGAATCGCCTGGTGCTGACCGCCAGAACGATGCATCCGGTGGCTGTGTCTGCAACAGAGGTCAACGCAGCGGCCTGAGTAAATATAAATATCTGCTTCGATGACATACACGGGAAGCCGGATGGGAATGGTTTGGGCCTGCCGATTGCCGACCGCGACATCGTTGTTCCCAAACGGTTGCAGTAGCCCCGGACGTCAGGCAGCAACACCTGACGTCTGGCTTCTGTGCGGAACTGATCGCGGATTTTGCGGCCTGTGCGCGCACGGCCGGGACTGGCGCAATTTGCCTGCTTAAAGTAACGCCGCTTTTTCACATCTTGCACCCCGGATAGCCCGGCTATCCCTGGTGCGTTCCATGCCGGCACCTGTACCTATAGTTTGTGGCGAAACAACCAGGCGGCAAGCGGCATAGTCACAAGTGTGATTCCCACAAACGGAATAAAGTCATGCCACAACAGCGTGAGTGGCGCGCCTTCCAGATAGATTCTTCGCACCAGATCAATGGCAAAGCGCAGAGGGTTAGCGTAAGTGGCGATTTGCATGAACTGAGGCATGTTGCTCACTGGCGTTGCCAGTCCCGATAGCAGTGTGAGCGGCATAATCAGTACAAAGGTATAGAGCATGGCCTGTTGCATATTTGCCGACAGGGCAGAGATCGACAGGCCGATTCCTACAATGGTGATCATGAACATCAGCATGGCCAGCAGAAGTGCCCAGAAACTGCCGGCCATCGGAATATCGAACCAATAAAGTGATATAGCCAGCACCAGCATTGCCTGGGACAGTCCAATCGCAATGGAAGGAAGGGCTTTGCCGATCATGATCTGTAGCGGTGTATACGGTGTTACCAGCAATTGATCGAAGGTGCCCTGTTCACGTTCGCGTGCCACTGAAAGGGCCGCCAGCATGATGGTTTGTATCATGCTAAGAGAGGCGATCAGCGCGGGCACAATATTCCAGCGCGACTCCAGATTAGGGTTGTACCAGGCGCGTGACATCACCGTCACTGCCGGTCTGGCCTGCTCATGACCATCGCGCTGGTTATAGGCTGATATGATCGCCTGCAGCTGTCCGGCCGCAGATCCGGCCGTCGTTGAATTACGGCCGTCCAGAATCACCTGTAGCGGCGTGCTATGTCCTGCCGACAACAGGCGCTCGAAATCAGGACTGAAATGCACCACCAGCAGGGCCGAACCGGTATCGATCACTTCTGAAATCTGACTGGCTGAATCCAGCGTGGCGACCCGATGGAAAACACCGGTGCCGTCAAAGCGCGCGATCAGTTCCGTGGATGCGCCGCCGCGGCTTTCGTCCAGTACGGCATAAGGTACGTTGGTCAGATCGAAGTTGGCGGCATAACCGAACAGCAGGCTCTGCAGGATCGGCGGCACGATCAGAATGACGCGATTGGCCGGGTCCTTGAGCACTGCAATGAATTCCTTCTGGCAAAGATTAGCCAGACGCAGCAGGTAGTTGAAAAAGGCCAGCATAGGATTCAGTCCAGTTTCTTGCGGGTGACAATGCGCGCCAGCCCCAGCAGGACGACGGCGTAGACAGCCAGCACACTGCAGTTCTTGATGATCAGGGGCCAGTAATTGCCGGCAAGGAAAAGCGATTTGACCAGTTCAAGAAAATAGGTTGCCGGGACCAGTTGACCAATGACGTACACCGCTGTGGGCACATTGCGCAAATCGAAAATAAATCCGGTGAGCATCATGGCCGGTAGAAAGCTTGCCAGCAAAGCAACCTGGCTGGCCAGAAACTGGTTTTTGGTCATGGCAGAGATCAGCAGGCCGATGCCCAGCGAAACAAACATGTACAGCATGGATGCCAGCACCAGGACCCACATTGATCCGTAAATGGGCACGTTGAACAGCACGCGGGCGGTAACGACGCACATCACCAGACCCAGCAGGCCGATAAAAAAATAAGGGATGATTTTTGCGATCAGAATTTCAACAGGATGCACGGGGGTGACGAACAATGCCTCGATGGTGCCGCGCTCCCACTCGCGTGCCATGACCAGCGCAGTCAGAAAGGTTCCAACCAGGGTCATGATAAGCGCAATGAGCCCGGGAACCAGATACCAGGTGCTATTGTTCGCAGCGTTGAACCACATACGGTCCACAATAACCACCGCGCCTTGTGCTGCAGGACTACGGCTGCGCGAGGCCTGCTTTTGTCCCCAAATCGCTATGGCACCCTCCAGATAGCTTCTGATGGCACTGGCGCGTGTCGGGTCCGACCCGAGCAGCAGCGTCTGCACCTGGGCATCTCCGACAGACAGACGACGCGCGAAATCAGACGGGATTCTAAGAATGGCATCCGATTCGTGCGCCTTCATCATCTCGGTGGCTTCGTGCATGGAGGTCACTTTGACCGGTACAAAATAGTCGGACAACGCCAGGCTTGAAACCAGGCTTTGCGCCACAGGCGAGGGGTCTTCCAGCACGACAGCGACACGTGCATCGCGTACGTCAAAGGTAAGGGCATAGCCGAAAATGAGAATCAGCGCTATCGGCAGGCCGATACCGATCATCAGATTACTGGCGTCGCGCCACAGCTGGCGAAACTCCTTGCGCGTTAACGATATCAGACGCAACCAGAAGCCGCCGCTACGATCCGCAGGCACTGTCCGCGAAAACTGCGGATCGCTGTTCATGCCGCCACCTTCTGGTCATTCTGGCGGTCGCTGCGTCCTTGCTCTACAATACGGATGAAGGCCGCCTCCATGGTCATCCTGTCAGTGCCGCCCGCTTGCTTGCGTACTTCATCCGGTGTGCCGTAGGCCACAAGTTTGCCGGCGTCCTGAATGACAATACGATCGCAATATTCGGCTTCTTCCATAAAATGCGTTGTAATCACAATTGTGGTGCCCCCACCGGCAAGCCTGGTGATGCGCTGCCAGAAACCGCGACGCGCCAGGGGGTCAGTACCGCTGGTGGGTTCATCCAGAAACAGCACATCGGGCTCGTGCAGCAGTCCTACAGCCATGGCCAGGCGCTGTTTAACGCCACCCGGCAACTGGCCTGCAGGCAGCTTCTCGTAACGTTGCAGGTCGAACTGCGCGGTAACGGCGGCAATACGCTGGACCAGCCGCTTGCCCATGAGCCCATAGGCGCGGCCAAAAAAACGCAGGTTTTCCATCACGGACAGGTTGCCATAGAGGGCGAACTTCTGCGAAACATAGCCAATACGCTGACGGGCTTCGGCACGCGCCTTACGCATATCCATGCCGGCCACTTCAGCGTGACCACTGGTGGCTGGCAGCAGTCCACAAAGCATGCGAAAGGTTGTGGTCTTGCCGGCGCCGTTGGGGCCCAGCAAACCAAAAATCTCACCACGCTTGACGTTGAAGGTCGTGCTGTCCACGGCTGTAAATTCGCCGAACTTTCTGACCAGATCCCGGACATCAATCACAATACCGTTATGACCGTTTCCTGAAGCGGGGTGCGGGGCGTCCTGCAAGCGTGGCTGGTCTATGGTGCCTGCAGCGTTCTCGCGGCTTGCAGGCGGCATCTGGTCCGGGGCACCGTTGTTTGCAAGGCTCCCTGCAACAGCATTCATGTTCCGGGAATTCTGGCCGATGGCTGTGCCCGCATCGATGCGATCGCCATTGCTATTGTCACTGCTATCGCTACCGCTGCGCAGCAACACCATGAACCCATCCTCAAGACGCGCCTGTGCAGGTTCCAGCTGACGCCCGTTCAATTGCAATTGTGATGGATCCGATTCGGGGCGCCGTATGACACGGACATCTCCCGCCTCCGGCACGGCATCAATAACGACGCTAGAGTTATCCAGCAACTGTGCCTGCAGGTCGCGAGGGTGCTCATTGCCGGTCGGCGTTATCAGGTAGCACAGGTCACGTGCATGTGCACTGGTTATCTGCGGCGGGCCGCTGGAAAGCAGCCTGCCCTCATGCAGCACATAGACACTGGCGCAGCGTTCTGCTTCGTCCAGATATGCAGTAGTCAGCAGTACAGACAATTTCTCCTGCTCCCGCAACTGTTGCACGATCTCCCATAATTCACGCCGTGACAGCGGATCCACGCCGACGGTAGGCTCATCCAATAGCAACAACTGGGGCGAGCGAACCAGCGTACAGGCCAGGCCCAGTTTTTGCTTCATGCCGCCCGACAGTTTGCCAGCCAGGCGTGCGGTAAACCGCTTCAGGTCCGTCATTTCCAGCAGGTTGGCAAAGCGCGCCCTGCGCACGTCCTGTGCAACGCCATGCAAATCGGCATACAGATCGAGATTTTCCTGCACGCTCAGATCTTCATACAGCCCGAATTTTTGCGGCATATAGCTGATGCGGTCCTGTACTGCCTGTGGATGGCCAGTGACATCAATACCCAGCACCTGCAAGGTTCCTGTATCAGGACGCATGAGCCCGGATACGAGCCTGAGAAACGTTGTTTTGCCTGCCCCATCGGGGCCGACAATCGCCGTGAGCTGGCCTGCGGCTACCTGCACGTCCACCTGGTCCAATGCCTGCACCGTCGAGCCAGTCTCCTTCACCTTGAAATGCTTGCTGATGCCGCTGGCGCTGACGGCCACGTCGGCGCTTTCTGTCACATCATCCTTTTTTTCGGCAGAGCGACGATCCGCTGCTGCGACAGCGGTGCCGTCAGCTGCAGGACTATGGCTGATCATTTGTTTGCTCCGGACGAGAGCCGGTTATCGGTATCAGGAACTGCCTTGTCAAGCGCAATATTGACCGTTGCCGGCATGCCAAGACGCAGCCGGTTTTGCGGATCGTCAACCAGGATACGCACTTCATAGACCAGACTGGTGCGCAACTCTTCGGTCTGTACATTTTTTGGCGTAAATTCTGCCACAGGTGATATATAGCCGACACGCCCGGAAATGGTTTCATCGGGATGGCTGTCGGTCATGATTGCGGCCGGCATATCGGGCCTGACATGTCCGAGCTGGACTTCATTCACATAGGCCCGAACCCATTTGGGCGAGGTCAGGGCCAGGGTATAGGCCGGTTTAACCGGGGATGCCATATCACCGGGTTCCAGCAATCGTGCGCGGACCACCGCATCGGAGGGGGATTTAAGGACGGCCAGGGTCAATTGATGTTCCAGCAGTGCCAGATTCGCCTTTGCCGCAGCCAGCTCGGCCTGCGCCTGGGCAATATCCTCGTCGCGCGGGCCGATCTGGGCCAGCTTAAGGGCCT
>DATGQC010000348.1:0-5528 GCA_035304425.1 Advenella sp. | reverse complement strand
ATCGTGCCGTTGGTGGGTTCTTCCGCCCGGCAGGCCTTGCTACAGTGGCTTACCGAACAAGGATTGAACGAGCCTCGGGTCGCTTTGGAAGTACCACTGGTCTCAAGGGGCATTCTGGATATTGTTGCGAGCACAGATTTTGTCTCATTTGCGCCCGAATCTTTACTTCAGCGAGACATGGGTCCTGGTGTTGCCGCGCTACCGGTCACATTGCCGCAACGCAGAAAACTCTGCCTGCTCTCCCGCAAGGGCGCGCACTGGACTCCCTTAATGGAAGGCTTCAGAAATGCGGTGGAAAACTGCATCTGAAACCGCAGATCCGATCCTGTTTATTGTTTTATTGCACTCGTTGCCAGACCGAGCTGTCCGCCTTGCCGCCGGCAAGGTATATTATGCAACAGAAGACCTTGGTTTTCTGATCATCATAGTGACGGACATGAGCAAATCCTGGGTCGGAACGATCCCGCGTCAAAGCACACCATCGTAAAAATCAGCCGCCACCGCAACTGCAATCACCGAATCATTTCTTGTCAACAGGAGAAAAAATGACGCAAACCAACTACCCTGCCGTTAGTCGCTTTCCAGTGCCTGAACGCCAAGAAATGCCTGAGGACATTCGGACACGGATTCAGGAGGTTCAGGAAAAATCCGGGTTCATTCCGAATGTTTTCCTGACGCTTGCTCACCGGCCCGAGGAGTTCCGCGCTTTCTTCGCTTATCATGATGCGCTCATGGAAAAACCCGGTAATTTGACAAAAGCGGAGCGTGAAATGATCGTTGTGGCAACAAGCAGTCTTAACCAATGCCAATATTGCGTCATCGCGCACGGCGCTATCCTGCGCATCCGTGCCAAAGATCCGCTTATTGCCGATCAAATTGCCACCAATTATCGTAAAGCCGACATTACCGACCGCCAGAAGGCCATGCTGGATTTCGCCGTACTGGTTTCCCAAAACGCTCACCTGGTTGGTGAACCAGACTTCGCAACCCTGAAACAGCATGGTTTTAACGACGATGACATTTGGGATATTGCAGGAATTTCAGCTTTTTTCGGCATGTCAAACCGCCTTGCGAATGTAACAAACATGCGCCCGAACGCAGAGTTTTACTCGCTGGGGCGATGAAAGAGGTCCAACCCATTTCCAGTAATGGGCGCGACAAGCTTAATAGAAACCCTCTAATTGCCAAAGAGAAAGATAAGTAAGTCCTCTCTATGACAACCATCATGCGGGCCATCCTTATGGTTATACTCCGGTCAGATACGGACCAAGATGCCCGGTTTTCAGGTACAAAGTAACGCCCTCGGGACCAGCGACAAATTCAGGATATGCGCCGGGTGGCAGGCGTAACCAGGCTCCCTGCCCATACTCGTGCGCGGCCTCATGCAGGCTTCCTTCGAGAATCAGCAATTCGGCTCCGTCGACATAGTGACTGGAAAGCGGTGCGCCGGCAGCTCGCTTCTTTAGTGAGACCTGCTCTCCTTCGTCTGTAAACAAGGGACAGGTCATTCCTTCATCATCGCTGATCCAACGAGAAGATTCCCCCGTATTGATTCGCACGCTGCGGCGCTCGCCTTCGGGCATTTGCCGCAGTTTTACAAATATGGTGGCGCCCTCTTTGGTGAACGGCCGATGGCAGGAACCAGGCGGATTACGCAAATACCAGCCCGAAGGATAATCGCCGCCCTCGTCAGAAAAGGTTCCGGACAGCACCAGGATTTCTTCACCTCCCGGATGTTGATGCCCTGGAAAACGGGAGGCAGGCGCATAACGTACGATGCTGGTCGCCCGGGCTTTTTCTTCGCCGATCCTATCCAGCATCACACGTTCCACACCAGGTTGCGGGGAAGCTATCCACTGGTAATGTTGAGGCAACACGGCAGCACGCTGTAAAAAATTGGAATGTATCAACATGGCTTAAAAGAGAAGGTAATCATGAGCAAAGTCCAGCGACGTTATAAATCTGCACGACCGACTCTGCACTCCGCAACCATTTGAGTTGATCGACTACATTGTCCCTGTACAGCATGCTCCGCACATATCCGCTCCGGCCGGGTCGCAGTCAAAACCGCGAGGCAACTGAACATTCTTGTCAGCTTGGCTTCGCGATCACCTCGATTAACCGGGGTTCGTATTGATCATACACGACCGCTGCCGCAACGCGGTTCCGCGCATTGGTTTTCAGGAAAATTGCAGGTAAATCAGCGTTTTTCTCCTGTGAAGGGAGTCAATAAAACAAACACCCTGTCATGTAACATCATGCCGCTCGTCATGGCAAAAACAAACAACAGCACCACGGGCTGACCCGTCGCAACCGCCGATAAGGCGGGCCCTGGACAGAAACCGGCCAGGCCCCATCCTATGCCGAAAATGGCTGAACCTGCGATCAGGCGCCTGTCAATCGCAGCCTTCGTTGGCAAATGGAAACGGTCATCGAACACCGGCTTGCTCAGGCGATGTGCGAGCAACACGCCAGGGATGGCGACGGCCACAGCGCCACCAAGTACAAACATCAAACTCGGGTCCCAGTGGCCACTTCCCACATCCAGGAATCCTATGACACGCGCAGGATCCACCATGCCAGACAGCGACAAGCCAAATCCAAACATGGCGCCGGCAACAAGCGCAACGCTCAGCCGTGCAAATAATAACCCGTTCATCTGAACACGCCTGCTGCCGTTGCTGTGATCATCCCGGCAGCAAGAAAGGTCAGGGTCGCCACCAGCGAACGTGTCGAGAACCGTGCCAGCCCCATAATACCGTGACCGGAAGTGCACCCTGATCCCAGACGGGTACCGATGCCGACGAAAAGACCTGCAACAATCACAACCGGCCAGGATGCCAGGATAACCATGGAGGGCAACTTTCCGTAGACGGCAGCATAAAGAAACGGACCCGCTATAAGTCCAATCACAAAGGCAATATTCGTTGCCATGTTATGGCCTGCAAGCAGACGGCCGAATATACCGCTAATCCCTGCAATTCGGCCATTCGCAACAAAAAGCACGACGGCCGATAAGCCTAGCAGCATGCCGCCCGCCAGAGAGGGTAAGTATGTTGACATGTTCCATTTCCTTTGGCGCAAAAAAATTGAGTAAAGTGTACGAGCGAGCAGCCTGGCCCTATCGTGACGGACCACACTATTTCGCGCAGATAACCTTCAGGATACACCTGAATTCCCTGAATTTTCCAGCATTTTATGACTTATGATGACTGGCATTGCTGATGACGAAACAGCCAGTCTGGCGGCATTAAGGCAAACGGATACGCTGCTGAGTAACATCGCAATCGCAGCAGCAAACGGCGTCGCACCACTGGCAAACAGCACGATAACAACCAACGCGTTATAAGCAATGGCAAAGGCCAGGTTCTGCTTGACGACTCGATACGTGCGCCTGGCCCATTGGCGTGCCCATGCGATTTGCTCGGCGCCGCCACGCGTTATAACAATGCCGGCGGCAGACGCCGCAACAGCCGTCGCCGACGAAACCGCAATACCGCAGTCGGCGCCGGCCAGCGCCAGCACATCGTTTACACCATCGCCCACGAAGGTCGTGGTCTGCCCTGCCCCACAAAGCGCCTGCGCTTTTTGCTCAGGCGTGCTTGCGCTCAGAATTTTGCTGAAATCAACTTGTAATTCATCAATAAGCTGTCCGGCGGCCTGTGCCGAATCGCCGGTGATCAACCATAGCTGCGTACCATCCGCTGCCAGGTGCTTCAGCGCCGAATGCGCTTGCTCACGAGGCGTGTCCTGCAATTGTATCGCGCCGTGCCAGACACCATTAAGCGACACATGCACCATGCCTGGACCGTCCGCTTCCGGCGGCATGTTTTGAACGTTCCTATCCCTGAGCCACCCTTTAGCGCCGACCAGAACCGTCCCGGTTTCATCGTCCAGGCTCACGCCGCGCGCATACCGTTGCGTTCGCGACTGCATCAAGGTACGTTCAGGCCAGCCCTCATGCTGAGCATAAAGCCGCAGTGCATTAGCAATCGGATGGTTAATACCATATTCGGCTTTCCCCGCCAGATAGCCGACTAACTGTGGTTCAATGCCCGGTGCGGTCTGGATGCCGGCGACCTTGAACAACCCTGTCGTCAACGTTCCGGTTTTATCAAAAGCAATAACCCTGGACCTGGCCAGGCTCTCCACACTTGCCGGATCACGCCACAGGATACCGCGCTCGGCCGCTCGCCTGGATCCGAGCGCGTAGGCCAAGGGCATGGAGAGACCGACAGCGCAGGGACAAGCCGCGACAAACAGACTGAGCGCCGAGATCAGTGCCTGGCTTGTCGTCATACCGATCCAGAGGTACCGCGCAAATGCCAGTATTGCAACCGTAGTGACCACGGGCAACAGCCAGCGAACAAACCGTTCCGCCGCCATGGACAGAGACGGGCGCGCGCCGAACAACTCTATCATTCTCAAACCTAGCAGATCAAGGCGCCTGCGGCCGGCACTTGCCGTCACTTTCACTTGAAGTGGCGAACCAAGATTAACCGTCCCCGCCAGAACTTCAGCGGCCGGCGCCACCGGCACCGGGAAAGACTCGCCGGTTAAAAGGGAGGTATCCAATTCAGACTGACCCTGCACGATGACACCATCGACGGGAATGCGCTCTGCTGCCCGGACTAAAATGAGATCACCCGCCTCAATATTGTCGATCGGCACGGACTGGGTGGCGCCATTATCGCAAAGTCGGGTCGCCACTTCGGGCGTCAGTTGAGCCAGCGCGCGCATGGCAAGATCGTTTTCCTGACGAGCGCGAATCTCGATCAAACGCCCGGCCAACAGGAACGTCACCAGCATGGTTGCAGCATCCATGTAGATGTCTATGCTGCCTGTCAGCAGATTCCAAATTGAAACGATCAGCGCGCCGATCGCGCCAATACAGATCAACGCATCCATACCGGCAAAACCCGCTCTTAGGGTATTGACGGCCGCGCGAAAAAAATCCTGGCCAGAATACATGATGACTGGCAGTCCCGTAACCACGGAGAACCATGCAATCACGCGCCCTTCCCCATCTGCCGGTATTCCCTGGTTCAGATACAACACCCAGGCGCATAACATGCTCCACATACCGAACACAACCGCCACAGCCAGTTGAAGCCGGATACGCCGAGCCTGAGCGTTCAGTCCGTCGGCAAGCGCACCTTCGTCAAGCATGAACGACAGCTCGTAGCCAAGCTTATGCGAGCGCATGACAATCTGGGAAAGCGCCGCAGAATCAGGATCCCAACGAAGCAGCACCGAGCCGGATATGAAGTTGACGACGGCCTCCTGAATGCCAGGAACTTTGCCGAGCGAGCGTTGTAACGCCATTGCGCAACTGGCACACCACATGCCTCGAACCGCCAGCACTGCCCGACCGGCAAAACGAATCTGCTCCAGATCGATCTCGGTCTTGCTCATCGTTGTACTCTATTGCCGGCTAATGTCAGCACCCGTCCCCAGTAGATGCCCGTTCAGTGTTTTGCCGTAAAAACTATCCTCTCCGGCATGAAACGCTTCGGCGGCTTGCGCCA
>DATGQC010000347.1:0-5833 GCA_035304425.1 Advenella sp. | reverse complement strand
ACCAGCCGCCTGACCAATGCCGGCTTGTCGGTCCTGCTGGCGGGAATGTTCCTGCCGCAAATAGATTTTTCTATTATCAATGTCGCCCTGGATTCTGTTGCCCGCTCGCTGCATGCAACAGAATACGAACTGGAGTTGATGGTTGCAGTATACGGCGTGGCTTTTGCCGTTATGCTGGCAATGGGGGGCCGGCTGGGCGACATGTACGGACGTCGGCGCCTTTTCAATACTGGCGTACTGCTCTTTGGAATATCGTCACTGCTTTGCGGCATTGCGCCGAGCATTTCGCTGCTTTTGCTGGCCCGTACACTCCAGGGCGTGGCTGCTGCTCTGCTGGTGCCGCAAATTCTGGCCACGATCCACGTTTGTCTTAAAGGCCATTCCCATTCGCGCGCCATTGGCCTGTATAGCTCAATAGGCGGTTTATCATTCATCATCGGGCAGGTGCTGGGCGGCTTCCTGGTCCATGCCAATATAGCCGGGTCCGAATGGCGCAGCATTTTTCTGATTAATTTGCCGGTTTGTGCAGCTGTCCTCTTATTGTCATCCCGCCATATCCCTGAAACCCGCAGGGAGAATCCGCCGGGTATCGACGGGCCAGGCACACTCTTGCTGGCATTGCTCATTATCAGTATTCTGCTACCCGTTGCGCTCGGACCCTCAATGCACTGGAACTGGCTATGCCTGATGGCGCTCGCTTGCGCAATACCGCTGGCCATTGCGCTGTGGAAAACGGAAATCCGCCAGGAACGCCGCGGTATTCTGCCTTTACTGCCCCCTTCCCTGCTGCGGCTTCCCACGGTCCGTTTTGGTTTTTTCACCGCCATCCTTTTTTTCGCCTGCTGGAGCGGTTTCATGTTCGTGCTGGCGCTCACGCTACAGGCCGGTGCCGGCTTAACGCCGTTGCAATCGGGCAATTCATTCATTGCACTGGGGGTTTTCTTTTTCGTGGGCTCGCTGCTGAGCACCCGTGTCGTGGCCCGCATAGGACTGCTCCCCACGCTATTGCTCGGTTGCACCATGGTTCTTCCGGGTCTGCTTATTCTGCATTGGGTATTGCAACAGGTCTGGCCCGCCCCCAATCTGCTGTCGCTGACGACACCCTCTCTGTTCATCGGTATCGGCCAGGCATTTATTGTCGGCGCCTTCTACCGCATCGGTATGTCGCAGATTCCGGCAGACCAGGCTGGATCAGGCAGCGCCATGCTGTCAACAATACAACAGGCATCTATGGGTTTTGGGCCAGCGCTGCTCGGTGTGGTGTTTTCACAATCGCTGCTGCAGGGTCATGACTATCTACACGCTTTCAATGCCAGCCTCCAGCTTGAGATGGTGCTTCTTGGCATATTGATGGCGATGTCAATCTGGTATTTCCTGAGCACACGCAACCGGACACAACTGGCGGTTCAGAGCAATACCCGATAAACAGATAGGATGACGAACCCAAGTACCCATTATTGCACTTGATTATCACCTGCTTTGTATCGCCCCGGCAGGCCGACATTTGTGATAATGACAACACTCTGGATCGGAAAGCGCGACCAGCAACGACATACGCTGGTGTTGTCAGGGTAAATCCTCTACCATAAGAGCCAGGATTGACCTCAGCACCTTATGCCGGACACTGCACCCGTGACAGCCCCGGCCTGCAGCCTTCGGAATCACATGAATCAACCGACTTTGCCAATATCCAGTCCCTTGCCCGGAATCCTTTCCCTGCTGGTGGCGATGTCGGTGCTGTCTACACTGGATGCCACCGGCAAATGGTTGATGTCTGTCGGCGTTCCGCTACTCGTACTGTGTTGGGTACGCTATTCTGTGCATCTGATTCTGGTGGCATCAATTATCATACCAGCCAGAGGCTGGCAGATTCTGAAAACCAAAAAACCGGTGGAACAGCTGCTGCGTGGCGTTTTCATGCTTACTTCCACCATGGTGTTCTTCACGACGTTACGGTATCTGCCTCAGGCACAGGCCACCGCGATCAATTTCATTGCGCCGCTTATACTTCTTGCTGTCGCGCCGTGGATACTCAAGGAAAAGGCCATGCTGTCCCGGTGGATTGCCGCGATTGTGGGATTTCTTGGCATCCTGATCGTGATCCGCCCATCAGGCGGACTTGATCCTACCGGGGTATTTTTCGGGTTATCAAATGCAGTGATCTTTTCCTTGCAGTTTATCGCCAATAGGCGACTGGCCGGCGACAACCCGTTTACCACGCTGATCTGGAGCGGACTGTTTGGCACGGTGGTCCTGACCATATATACGCTGTTCACCATCGACGAAGTATTGCAGGTGCTCGCCATGCTGGACCTGAAACAATGTCTGCTGCTGCTGTCTACCGGCATTACCGGCGGCCTGGGTCATTTGTTGCAAATCCAGGCATATCGTCAGGCGCCGGCATCGCTACTGTCGCCATTTGTCTATCTGCAAATTATCAGTGCAACGGCCCTGGGCTGGCTGATATGGAATCAGTTCCCCGACGGCATCACCTGGCTTGGCATCGGTGTCATCTGCGCCAGCGGCATCGGCATTACACTCTATGAGCTGCGCGCCAGACCGGTACCGGCAGCCGCCTGACATCTATTTCATTTGCATCCGTGATGCCCGCCTTAACTGACCAGAGCTGCGGTTACCACGAGTACGGATCGATATCCTCGTCCGATGCCCTTTCTGAAATGGATTCAAGGCCCGGGATGTCCTTGAATTTCTTGCGGATCACGCTGTATTCCTGCGGCGACATCCGGGAAAAGACGACGTACACATTATCGTATTCCTCGTTTTCAGACGGCTGAACAATAAACTGTTTGACCCGATTTGCACTCACGCCGAGCGCCTGGTTAAAGGTACTCAGGGTCAGTTGCCTGCGCCTGGCCTTGATGGTCACGTGACGCCGCTGGTGATAGGCGATAAAGCGTTTTTCCAGTGGCTTGATACCGGCAAGTATCAGTAGAATGATGACTGTCGCCGAAATCGACGGAATATATAAGCCACCGCCTACGGCAAGCCCGACGCCGGCAACCGACCATACGCTGGCCGCAGTTGTCAGGCCCCGAATAACCTGGCCGCGCGCAAGTATCGCGCCTGCCCCCAGAAAACCGATGCCGGATACAACTTGCGCGGCCACACGCGACGGATCAAGGGTGACATGCTCGCCCAGCGCATCTGAAAACCCATATATGGAAACAATCATGATCAGCGCAGAACCTACACACACCAGCATATGCGTTCGCAGCCCGGCCGCCCAGGATAACCGCTCCCGTTCGAATCCGATAACACTGCCCAGCACCGCAGACATGACCAGCCTTCCTACCAGCTCCAGTTCTGACGCCATAGCCGATTTCCTCGTTCGTTTCAGTTGTACCCGCAACCGGCCAACCGATGCACGGTTCATCATCGATTTCGATTGTGATACGCAGCGACATTTGCTTTCTGGTAGCCGGGACCGCCCGCGCTACCATTTTTCCTAACGCGACCTCTTGCAATACGATTTATTTTATTTTCTATACCGTTGCAGTATAGCAGGGTCAACCGAACCTTCAATCTGCAAACTTATCTTGCGGGGCGGACAGCGCACAAGCCGTCAGCAGCCTGTCAGGCGGCTTGTGGTTATCTGCTCACGTTTATTCTGGTTCCGGTTTTTTAATGCGCTGCGCGCCTCCCGTGCCTGCGACTATGAACACAGCCAGCCCAGGCGACTCGCCTCTGGCTGCGGACGACTGCGCATCCAGGCCACCGCCCTGCCCCGGGCAAACCTTGTGTTGCGCTGCATGAAGTGTATGCTATATTCGGTTTTTTCCTCCTTCACCACACACCCCACGCCATGAAAGCAGAATCCGTACTTGACACCATCGGTCAGACTCCACATATCCGTTTTTCCCGTATGTTCCCCGGCCAGCAGCAAGTCTGGATCAAGGCAGAACGTTTCAACCCCGGCGGTTCCCTTAAGGACCGGGCCGCTCTTTCCATGATCGAGGCGGCAGAGCAATCCGGTGAACTGAAACCCGGCGCGACCATTATCGAACCCACTTCAGGCAACACGGGCGTCGGCCTGGCCATGGTGGCCGCAGTCAAGGGATATAAGCTTATTCTTGTCATGCCTGAAAGCATGAGTGTAGAGCGGCGCCGTCTGATCAGCGCCTACGGCGCACGATTTGACCTGACTCCTAAGGAAAAAGGGATGAAAGGCGCCATTGCGCGCGCTGTCGAACTGGCCGAACAAACACCTGGCGCATGGATCCCGCAACAGTTTGACAATCCGGCCAACCCACAGGTGCATGCCGAGCGCACGGCCCGGGAAATTATTGAAGACTTTCCTGAAGGCCTGGATTTTCTGATTACCGCCGTGGGCACCGGCGGCCATATTACTGGTATTGCCCGTACATTGAAAAAACACTGGCCACAATTGAAAGTGTTTGCAGTTGAACCTGCCGCCTCTGCCGTCATCGCGGGTGGAGAACCCGGTCCGCACGCGCTGCAAGGCATTGGTGCCGGCTTCATTCCCGTCAATCTGGACACGAGCCTGCTGGACGGGACGATCGCGGTCGAGGTGCCTGAATCGCTCGACTATGCCCGCCGTGCAGCCACGCAGGAAGGGCTGCTGGTTGGCATCAGCAGCGGCGCAACACTGGCAGCAATTGCAAAAACATTGCCCAGCCTGCCTGCCGACGCCAAAATCATGGGGATTAACTATGATACAGGCGAGCGATATCTGTCCGTCAAAGATTTTTTGCCTGAGTAGCAGCAGGCTGACAGCGCAAGACCCTGAACACGGCCGACAGCGGGACAGGTGCATCGCCGTCGGCCGTCGTCCAGCCCCCCCTCACGATGGCCAAAAGAGCCAGCAGCAGTCAATATTAAAACAAGGAGACAGCAGCATGAATGACCTATTTCAATTGAAACCCCAGGCGCTGGCGACAATAGCGCTCAGTCTGGCTGCCACCCTGGCCCATGCGGCCAACACCGGCGAACTGCCCTGCAAGACAACAGCGGAATGCGAGCAACAGGCAATCAAGGCAGGCGCCATAGCCAAGCCGGTGTCCAGCAAAGCCACCAGCAAGAACGATGAAAAGGAAGATCAGTTCTACTGGATCGGAAAAATCAACAAGGCCTCTGCCGTGATGCTGACCGAAGAAAAAATCGTTGACCCGGAGATGGGCGCCAAGCTTGCCAGCGGCGTGGCCTATTCATTGGCGCAATCCGAAAAGCCTGATGGCAAGCGCCCCAAGGATGTACTCCAAATTGAAAAAATCATCACAGATGAAATTGGCCCGGATGCCTCGCTAATCCATACCGGCCGCAGTCGTCAGGATATGTACGCAACCTATCGAATGGCTAAACTGCGCAACCAGGTACTGGACTACTCGGACGCGCTGAATAAGCTGCGGACTGCGTTACTTGCCGCCGCAGCCAAAAACGTCAACACCATTGTGCCGGCCTATACCAACGGCGTACAGGCCATGCCCATCAGTTACGCCCATTACCTGCTGGCCTACGAAGCCTCTTTTGCCAGAGATGCACAACGTATTCATGAACTGTACAAACGCATGAATCTGTCAGCCATGGGCACAGCTGTGCTGGCCAATTCGAGCTGGCCATTGAACCGCGAACGCATGGCAACCCTGCTGGGCTTTGACGGCATCATTGAAAACTCCCTCGATTCCAGTCAGGTTGCGCCATCCGACGTCTCCCTGGAAGCCACTGGCATTCCGTCTTCCTCAGCTATCCGGCTGGGCGCCCTGCTGCAGGATATTCATACACAATATCACCAGACCCGCCCCTGGCTATTACTGGATGAAGGTAGCACCTACACCAGTAGCGCCATGCCGCAAAA
>DATGQC010000346.1:0-4537 GCA_035304425.1 Advenella sp. | reverse complement strand
GGCCTGTGATATCTATGTCCTGAGCTCGCGGGTAGAAGGGCTGTCCAACAGCCTGCTGGAGGCAATGGCCTGTGGCATGCCCAGTGTGGCATTCGATTGTGAAACCGGGCCGCGCGAGATTATCCGCCCCGATATCGACGGGCTGCTGGTGACGCCGGTAGAAGATCCGCAGGCCCTGGCTGCCGCGCTGTCCAGGCTGATGCAGGACAAGCAGGCGCGCAAAACGCTGGCCAGTCGCGCCGTGGATGTACGTGACCGCTTTTCGATGCGACGCGTGCTGTCTTTGTGGCAGGCGGTATTCAACGATATACAGCATCAGGATCAAAATCAAAAGGGATAGGCAACGCTTATGTGCGGGATTGTCGGGCTGATAGGCCGGTTCGAACACAAGGAAACGCTGCTGGCGCAAAGCTGTGGCCGGATTGCCCACCGCGGGCCCGACAGCCATGGCTTCTGGGAAGATGCAGATAATGGCGTAGCGTTTGGTCACGTTCGGCTGGCCATTCAGGACCTGTCCGAGCAGGGGCACCAACCCATGGCCAGCGCCGATCAGCGCTTCATGCTGGTGTTCAACGGTGAAATTTATAACCATCCGCAATTGCGCCAGGCGCTGCAGCAGGATGGCTATGCTCATGCCTGGCGCGGGCACTCCGATACAGAAACCATTCTGGCCGGTCTGATGATCTGGGGTGTGCAGGAAACCCTGAAGCGGATGGTGGGCATGTTCGCCATCGCCGTGTGGGACCGGCAGACGCGCAATCTGGTGCTGGCCCGCGACCGCTTCGGGGAAAAGCCGTTGTATTACGGGTACGCGCCAGACGGCCTGATGTTTGCCTCCGAGCTTAAGGCGCTGATGCCGTTGCCGGGTTTCGATGCCCGTTTGAATCGCGATGCGGTTGCACTGTTTCTGCGGCATAACTACATACCCGCGCCCTATAGCGTCTTTACACAAGTGCGCAAGCTGTTACCGGGGACCTGGGTCAGTTTGTCGCCGGACCAGATAAGCGCGGGCGCGTGGCCCGAGCCCGAGTCCTACTGGTCTGCGCTGGAGGTGGCCCGTTCGCAGCCGCGTGCGCAATTTGCGCGCGATGATGATGCGGTCGATGGCCTGGATCGCGTGTTGCGCCAGGCGATCCGCGGGCAGTTGCTCTCGGACGTGCCGCTGGGCGCGTTTTTATCCGGCGGCATTGATTCTTCCCTGATTGCCAGCCTGACCCGTGAGGAGACGGCCGGCACGCTCAAGACATTTTCCATTGGCTTTACCGAGCCGGAATACAACGAAGCTGAATACGCTGCCGAGGTGGCGCGCCATCTGGGTACCGATCATACTGAATTATATGTAAGCGCCCAGGACAGCCTGGATCTGATCCCGGCGTTGCCGCAGATGTATGACGAACCGTTTGCCGACTCCTCGCAGATTCCGACTGCGCTGGTCATGCGCATGGCCCGACAGCAGGTGACGGTGGCGCTCTCGGGCGATGCCGGCGATGAACTCTTTGGTGGTTACTCGCGTTATAAGCGGGTGCAGCAATGGTGGGGCAAGCGCGAGCGCGTGCCGGCGGGTCTGCAGGGGCCCCTGCGCGCCGGTGCGCGAATTGCTGCCAGCCTGTTATCGGGGCCGCGGGCAGAAAAGTTCGCTAAGCTGGAACAGGTGCTGGGGGCGGACAATATGGTCGCGTTCTACCGGCAGTTTGTTTCGTACTGGCAGGATCCGGCCAGTGTTGTCATGGGGGCGACCGAACCGGCCAGCGCCTTTGATCAGGCGCCGTTGAACAGCCTGCTGGACACGATGATGGCTATCGATACTGTGTCTTATCTGCCAGATGATATCCTGGTCAAGGTAGACCGGGCGGCCATGGCCGTTTCGCTGGAAACGCGCGTGCCGCTGCTGGATCACCGGGTGTACGAGTTTGCCTGGAGCCTGGACGAGAAATACAAGCTGCGCGGCGGCGACAGCAAGTGGCTTCTGCGGCAGTTGCTCTACCGTCACGTGCCGCAGCAAATGCTGGACCGGCCCAAGAAAGGATTTTCGGTGCCCATGGGGCAGTGGCTCAGGGGGCCGCTGCGCCAATGGGGCGAACAGCTGCTGGCCCTGCCGCGCCTGCAGTCGCAAAATTTGCTGGATGCGCAACGGGTGCGCGCGGTCTGGATGCAGCATCAAAGCGGGCAGGCGGACAACAGTGCGCGCTTGTGGGGTATCCTGATGCTGCAGGCCTGGCTGGATGAATACGGAATCAAACCATGAAAATCATTAACCGCGACAGTAAGGAGTAGCCCATGCGAATCCTGTTACTTGTCAGTTCCATGAATGCGGGTGGCGCCGAGCGGGTGGCCGCATCGCTGGTCAATGCCTGGGTGGGCGAAGGCCATGATGTATGTCTCATGCCTACTTTTTCCCGGGGTACGGGCCAATCGTTCTATCCGCTGGACCCGGGCGTGCGCCAGGTCTGGGTGGCCCGGCATCTGAGCGGACCGGGCATGTTCCGTACGCTGGCCAAGCCGCTGATCCTGCGGCGGCTGATTCAGGAGGAGGCGCCCGATGTGATCGTCTCGTTCCTGACCAATGTGAATGTCATGGTGCTGGCCGCGACCAAGGGCCTGGGGATTCCGGTCATCGTATGCGAAAGAACGAATCCGGCAGCCAGCAAGAACATCAGCAATGTCCTGGCGCGCGCGCGCCGCCTGCTATATCCGCAGGCCGATGCCGTCATGCTGCAAACCCAGCAGGCCGCCGACGTCTTTGCCCGGGTTGTGCCCGGCTTGCAGCATGTGGCGGTGATTCCCAATCCGCTGCCGCCGGCGCTGGAGTCGGCGGCACGGGCCGTGGACGATACCGGCAGGGTGTCGTATGTGTCCGAATCTGCCGGCACGGCGTCGGAGACAGGCAGCGCCGCGCCGCCGCCTGCCCGCCAGGCGCGTGCACGCAAGCAGCTGTGCGCGATGGGCCGGTTTGTGGCAACCAAGCGCTTTGAAATGCTGATTGATGTTTTTGCGCGATTGACGCCCGAAGTGCCCGACTGGGATCTGACGATCTGGGGCGAAGGGCCGCTTTTGAGCCTGCTGCAGGAAAAAGTGCGCAAACTGGGTTTGCAGGAGCGCATTCGTCTGCCCGGAAAAACCGACCAGCCCTGGGAGGCGCTCAGCCGCGCCGATGCGTTTGTGATGACTTCGGAGGTGGAAGGGTTTCCCAATGTATTGCTCGAATCCATGGCGCTGGGGCTGCCTTGCGTTACCATGGATTGCCCCAGCGGGCCTGCTGAATTGTCCCGGGACGGCCGTGATGCGATTCTGGTCGGGCTATCCGATGTTGATGGTCTGCAGGAAGCGCTGCGCCAGGTTATGACAGATGAAATATTGCGGCGCGAGCTGGGGCATCGCGCCACGATTTCGGTGCGTGATCGCTATAGCCTGGCTGCAGTGCTGGAGCAATGGCAGTTTCTGTTTGATGCGGTGCTGGGCAAGTCGCGGCTAAAACCGGCCACGCCCACGGAGTCGCAATAATGCCGGCCGTGTCGCAGACCGCAGGCATGGTCGGTGCCATGGCTCAATCTGGCGGGCCTGAATCACGCGTGTCTGCGCCAGCTGCCGCGTCGCCGAGCGCCAATACCAATACCAATGCCAATGCCAATGCCAATGCAACAACGGTTGCGCCGGCACGCCCGCTGCATGTGGTGCACGTGATCAGCGGCCTGGGCCAGGGTGGGGCCGAAGCGGTGCTTAATCGCTTGCTGATGGCGCCTTCCAGCTCGATTCGGCATACGCTGGTAAGCTTTACCGATGAGGGTCTGTACGGCGCAGGCCTGCGCGAGGCGGGCATCAATGTTATTACACTTGGCATGAAACCCGGCAGGATCACGCCGGGGAACTTCCTGGCGCTGCGTCGTGAGCTGATCAGGCTGCGGCCTGATGTCGTACAAACCTGGATGTATCATGCCGATGCGATTGCCGGACTGGCCGCAAGAACCGCCGGGATCCGGCATATTGCGTGGGGCATCCGCAATTCCGGTGAGAATCTCAAGAGCAGCAGCAAGTCTGCCTGGCTGCTGGCGCGCGCATGCGGGCTGATGTCGGGCTGGCTGCCGCAAACCATTGTGTGCTGCGCGCAAGGCGCGCGGGCGCGTCACGAACAGTGGGGTTACGATGCAGACAAAATGGTGGTGATACAGAACGGCTATGATCTGACGCGCTGGCAGCCCGATGCGCAGGCTGGCGCGCGCCTGCGCCAGCAATGGCAACTGGCGCCCGATGCGCGGGTAATCGGTTTTGTGGCGCGCTTCAACCCGCTCAAGGACCATCGCAGCCTGATCAACGCGCTGGCGCAGTGCAAGAAAAACGGGTTGGTCGTGCATTGCGTGCTGGTCGGCAAGGGGCTGGATTCAGACAACGCGCAACTGATGCAATGGCTGCGCGAGGCCGGTGTGACGGATCAGGTCATTCTGCTTGGCATGCGCGATGATGTGCCCGCCGTCATGAACGCACTGGATGTACATGTGCTCTCCAGCCTGGCAGAGGGCTTTCCGAATGTGGTCGCCGAGGC
>DATGQC010000345.1:0-2328 GCA_035304425.1 Advenella sp. | reverse complement strand
CACCAAAACGCAAACTCATTTTCGAACGACTGGCTGCCGCCAATGCCAACCCCACCACCGAGCTTGAATACGAAAACACCTTCCAGTTGCTGATCGCCGTGTTGCTATCGGCGCAGGCGACCGACAAATCGGTCAATCTGGCCACCCGCCATATTTTCGACACCTGTAAAACGGCGCAAGATATTCTGGATATGGGGCTGGAGACCTTTACCGAAAAAATCCGCACTATCGGGCTATACAAAACCAAGGCCAAGAATGCACTGGCGACCTGTGCGATTCTGCAAGAGCAGTATCAGGGCGTCGTGCCTGACAATCGCGAAGCGCTTGAAGCACTGCCCGGCGTCGGCAGAAAAACCGCCAACGTCGTCCTCAATACCGCATTCGGCCAGCCTGCCATGGCAGTGGATACGCATATTTTTCGGGTATCCAATCGAACCGGCCTGGCGCCGGGCAAGAACGTCAGGGAAGTCGAAGACAAGCTGATGCGCTTCGTACCAAAGGAATACCTGCTGGACGCCCATCACTGGCTGATCCTGCATGGCCGCTATATCTGTGTGGCGCGCGCGCCCAAATGCACGCAGTGCGGGATTGAAGATCTGTGTGAGTTCAAGGAAAAAAACCTGGGGAAGGCCAAGGCGGCGCAGCCTGGCATGAAGCCTGGCAAAAAAGCATCTCCGGCCTCACGCAAAACAGCGTCTGCGCGAACAGTCGAAAAAAAGATCGCCGGCAAGCAAAGGCTCGAAAAAGCCTCAAGTACGGCGGTTTAAACGATCTCGGGTGATCAACCGTCCGATTGGCATCTTCAAGGTCAACGGGGATCGGCAAACGGCTGCAAAGAAGCGCCCTCAAGAGGTTCTGCGGCAGTGCGAAGCGGGCTTCGGATCCCGATTCCCGACTGGAAGAATCACGAAACAATCACAAATGAAAAAATTCATTATCGGCTTTGTCGCGGGCCTTTATACGCCCATCATCGCGCTATATATCACGAACCGGTTCAGCACAACAGGACACATAGGTAAAGCAAGGAACAGATCAAGCGCCCGTGGTTGCTGATGCCCAACGTGGGTTTATTCGACAACGCATGCTTTCAGTGCGCCTGGCGCCCCGCTCACTACTGAAGCACACGCACCCGGTAAAAAATCACTTATCCGCAGCCTGCTTAATCTGGCTGGCCCTGGCATCTCCCAACCCCAGATAACTTTGCGCCACCTTGGAATCGGCACGCAATTGCCGCGATGAGCCTTCCATCGCAACCTCGCCCATTTCCAGCACATAACCGTAATCAGAGGCTTGCAGCGCGGCTCGCGCGTTCTGCTCCACCAGCAGGATCGACACCCCGGTCTCGCGCAATCGCAGGATAATGCGAAACACTTCCTGCACCACCCGCGGCGCCAGCCCCAGGCTGGGTTCATCGAGCATGAGCAACGTGGGTCTGGCCATCATCGCGCGACCTACGGCCAGCATTTGCCGCTCGCCGCCTGAAAGCGTGCCGGCACGCTGATCGCGGCGCTCCAGCAAACGCGGAAACAGTTGATAAACCTGATCCAGCGTATCGCGCCAGCCGGCGACGCGCTGGCGATACTGGCGAAATCCGCCAAGCAGCAGATTGTCCCGCACCGACATACTGGTAAACAGCTCACGCTTTTCCGGCACCAGACAAAGCCCCGCCGCCACGCGCTCTTCCACGGGCATTCTGCTGATATCCTGGCCCCGATAAAGAATACGCCCCTGCGCACGGCCTGACGCCGGCAGAGCGCCCATCAGCGTATTGAGCAACGTAGACTTGCCGGCGCCATTGGCGCCGATCACCGTTACGACCTGCCCCTGATCCATGGCCAGAGACACGTCATTGACCGCAAGCACCTTGCCGTACTGCGCGTTGATATTATGTGCTTCCAGTAGCCGGCTCATGCGCGCACCTCGTGATTGTCTGTCGTATCGACCGCAATTTCATCTGTGATAACAGCATCGTCAATCCCGCCCAGATAGGCCTGCAGGACTTTATCATTCTGCTGGATCTGAGCCGGCGTGCCCTCTGCAATTTTTGTACCGAAATCCATCACCACCAGATGGCTTGTCAATTTCATGACAAAGTCCATATCATGCTCGACCAGCAGGATGCTCATGCCTTCGTCGCGTAACGCGGACAACACCGCAGCCAGCTCCTGCTTTTCCATATAGCGCAGACCTGCTGCCGGCTCATCCAGTAATAGCAGCGTCGGGTCAAGCGCCAGCGCCCTTGCCACTTCCACGATCCGCTGTTTGCCCAGCGATAAATTGCCAGCCAGCTCGAACATGCAATCGCCCAAGCCGACCCGCTCCAGTTGT
>DATGQC010000344.1:0-3936 GCA_035304425.1 Advenella sp. | reverse complement strand
ATCTTGGCAGGCATTAACCCGCGGAGCCGACCTGATTCTGACCCCCAGTGCTGCAGGTACGGCGCCGCGGGGACAAGAACATACCGGCGTGCCGGCGTTCAACAAAATGTGGTCCGTGCTTGGATGGCCATGTTTGCACCTGCCCGTGACCTTGGGAAAAGACCGGATGCCGGTCGGCGTACAACTTATTGCCGACTGGCAACAGGACTTCAGATTGCTGGCACTGGCGGCAATCGTTGAAGAAATAATGAAATCAAAAGGAGAAGACAATGTGGGTAGCAAACAAATCGTTGAATAAGGTGGTCTGCGCCGTTGCTGCGCTTACCGGTTTGTGCAGTGTGTTTTCTGTACAGGCCGATACCGTGGCTGATTACCCGGCGCGTCCGATAACCATCATGACGCCAACAGCTGCCGGTGGGGGGACAGACATTGTTGCCCGAATCGTTTCGGACAAGCTGGCCGCATTGCTGGGACAACCCATAGTGATCAATAACAAACCCGGGGCAGGCGGCGTCATCGGCAACCAGGCCATGCTGCGCGAAAAGAATGATGGGTATAGCCTTTTTGTAACGGCTAACAGCAACCAGCTGATTACACCGTGGGTTTTTCGTAATGCCAATTTCGATCCCCTGAACGATTTTGAGCCTGTTTCGGGGCTAGGTACGGTCCCTTATGTTCTGGCTGTCCATCCAGATTTTCCGGCGAAAAATCTCGACGAATTTCTCACGTTGATCAAGGAAAATCCGGGGAAATTCCAATACGCGTCAGCGGGCCCGGGCACCTTGAATCATCTCATCCCGGAGATGCTCACGCATGCAATTGGTACCAAAATGGAGCATATTCCATATAAAGGGGTCGCGCCGGCAATGGCTGACGTGCTGGGCGGTCGCGTACCCGTGGTGTTTGGTAGTTTGTCGTCGGTGCTGGAAAATATTCGATCGGGCAAATTGCGGGCGCTGGGCGTATCGAGCGCAACGCGTACCGAGGTGCTGCCGGATACGCCCGCCATTATAGAGAAAGTGCCTGAGTTCCAAAGTCAGATGTGGGTCGCGCTTTATGCTCCTGCAGGAACGCCCAAACCGATTATTGAGAAATTGCATACGTCAGCGCAGCGCGCTTTGGCTGATCCGGACACGCAGAAGCTTTTCAAAGGTCTGGGCATGTCGGTCATGAAAGCGGGCCCTGCCGAGCTAGCCAGGCTGCAAGAGGCGGAATACCAGCAATGGAAAGATACGGTTGCACGAGCAGGGGTGCGGGCAGATTAAATTCATCAGGGCTGATCCGGTATGTTCAGGCGGCGCGCCAGCACCGCTGTCATCTGACGGACCAGCTCTGCCGCAGGACCGGTTTGATCCCACGCATAGAGCGCGACGACCATCGGGGGCACGCTGCCCAAAGGCGCGTACTCACGAACCCGTCGTCCTGCGACAGCTTTGATGGGCAGCACGGATAAACCCAGACCGGTTTCGACGCCGACCAGCACACTTTGAAAGCTGCTGCCCGAAAAAGCCACATACCATTTTCTTCGTTCCCGTTCGATCTGCTCAAACATGGCTTCGCGGTACAGCCCTCCGGGCGGGAAGGTGACCAGCGCAATGGGGTCGGACCATGGCCGGCGATCGTCTGCGCTTTCAAACCAGGCCAATGCTTCCGGAAAACTGGCGTGACAGTCCGCGCTTGCCGCAGACTCTTTGACGATGACAATATCAAGCTCGCCGCCACGGTAACGTTCGGTCAGGTTGCGGCTCAAGCCTGTTGTGATATCCAGCCGAACCGAGCGATGTCCAAGGCTGCAGGCCCTGAAGACAGCCGCCATCTGATCGGTAACCAGGTCTTCGGGCAGACCGATGCGTATGGACTGGGTGCCGGCGGGGTCGCCCAGCATGGTTTGCGCTTCGCGTTCAAGCGCAAGAATGCGCCGGGCGTAACCGGCCAGCCGTTCGCCCGGCACGGTGGCCTGTACCGGGCGGGTATTGCGGTGCACCAACTGCTGGCCGACAGTCGCTTCGAGTCTTGCCAGCTGCTGACTGACGGTCGATTGCGTAAGATGCAGGCGATCGGCAGCGGCGGTAAAGCTGCCTGTATCGACTATCTCGACAAATGCGGCAAGAAGACGGGGGTCAAGCAATGGGATTCCCCAAGTGTGAAGTGTCCTGGTACCAATTATAAACACAGCATGCAGATTCTTAATATTTAATATTCAATAATTTAATTTCCAAATATAAAGCGGCGCGACTATACTGGCGGCGGTTGGGTGTATATACCGGTACGACGGTACAGCGGGCATGTCAATGCCGGCATACAATCTGGTTGCCAACCCGTCGATCCTTATACGGTATACGCCGGTTATGCTCATGCCGGTGCGCCCCAGCCCCTGTTACAAATGATTTTGGAGGTCATATGACCAGATCGATTGTCTTGGCAGTGTTTGGCGCCGTGCTACTGGCCTGCACGCCTATTTTCTCGGGAGCGGTCATGAAAGCATATCCTTTGCACATTGCAGCAGGCAATGACGACGTAGCTGCCATCCGGCAACTGCTCTCGGGCGGGACCGAAATAGACGCACGCGATAGCTCGGGCGCGACTGCGCTGCTCGTTGCCACCCGGGCGAACAAGGTGCGCGCTGCGCAAACGCTGATTGCCGCCGGCGCCGATGTCAACGCCAAGGACAATATCAATGACAGCGCCTATTTATATGCAGGAGCCAGAGGGCATCAGGAGATTCTGACGCTCACATTGGCTCATGGCGCCGATCTTAAAAGTACCAATCGGTACGGAGGAACGGCATTGATTCCCGCTGCCGAACGCGGCCATGTTCAAACCGTCAGAACGCTGCTCGAAGCCGGTGTTGACGTTGACCACATTAATAATCTGGGATGGACCGCATTGCTGGAAGCGATTATTCTTGGCTCCGGCGGCGAGCGGCACCAGCAGATCGTGGATGCCCTGCTGAAGGCAGGCGCCAACCCTAATCTGGCCGATCGCGAGGGCGTGACCCCGCTTGCCCACGCGCGGTCACATGGTTATCGCGAAATAGAAAACAGGCTGCGCGCCGCCGGCGGGCGTTGAGTTTCCAAAGGACATATCAGTGCAACAGAATACAAATTTTCTCCAGCAGGCGATCGAGCTTGCCTATGCTAATGCGCAACAGGGTGGCCGCCCATTCGGCGCGCTGGTCGTGCGCAACGGTCAGATCATCGCCCAGGGCGTCAACGAAATAATAACGACAAACGATCCGACCGCGCATGCCGAGTTGCAGGCTATCAGAGCGGCCAGCCAGCACCTTGGCTCGGCCAGTCTGGCAGGGTGCAGCGTCTTTGCCAGCGGCCATCCATGTCCCATGTGCATGGCCGCGATGAGGCTTGCGGGAGTCAAGGAAGTAACCTATGCCTATAGCAATGAAGACGGAGATCCCTATGGGCTTTCCACCGCAGAAATCTATGCCGATCTTTCCAGGCCGTTTGATCAACAGTCTATGACCATTCGTCATGTGCCGGCCCGGCTTGCCGGCAGACCGCATCTGTATGCTTATTGGCAACAAACCCGGCAAAAAGAGGTGTGAATCCATGAAGGGGGTTCAATCGTCGCTGGTGCGCGCCATGCTTGTCGCAACTGTAGCGCTTATCGGGTTCAATCTGCGACCCTTCATTACCAGCATCGGGCCTCTGGCCATCCCTATTCGGGCGCATACGGGCCTGGGTCTGCAAGGCATGGCCATGCTCACGCTGGTACCGATGTTGTTGATGGGCTGCGTGGCGTTTATCGGCCCGGCGCTGCAAAGCGCGTTTGGCGCGCGACGGCCTGTCGTCGCTGCACTGCTCCTGATCTGTAGCGGTTGCGCCTTGCGCCTGCTCAGCATCAGCGGCTGGAGTCTGATTGCGACTGCCGCGTTGATCGGCTTGGGTGTCGCTGTCATACAGGCGATTTTTCCAGGGA
>DATGQC010000343.1:0-9813 GCA_035304425.1 Advenella sp. | reverse complement strand
ATAAATAATCATTGGCCTATTGGTATTGCGCTACTGTTAATTTTTATTTTAGGAATATATTTACTGCAAAAAGCATATGAGTATAGGAAAGTTCTATTGGAAAAATCACAATCTCCCAACAATAGAATCTGGAGGAGATAGAGAGAGAGTCACCAGCCACAAGGCATTGAGATTTTACGTCATGACCATGAAGGGGCGCCGGCAACTGGAACGCATGTAATGACTCAGGGTTCTACAACGATAGTAGCCGTCATCTGATGGAGCGTGGCCGTCGGTGGACTTGCCCCTGTAATACAGGGCGAGTCCAGAAAGATATATTTTAAAAGGAGACTTAAATGGCTTCTGTATTAAATCCAAACACGATATCCGAGTTACCTGGTAAGTCACCTGAACATGAAATCATACAAGCGTTATTCAATGAGCTTGGCATCACTTGGAGCGATATTCCGTGCATTGATCGCGACATTCAGCAGTACATTTGGGAGTCGAAACAAAACGGAATTCAACTCGATTTTACCGATGAAGGTACGTTAATTGAAAAGCCAAATCACGATTTAGGAGAGGGTCTGTTTATACTTGAAAGAATTGCGCTCTGGGGAGTTGAGAGGGGATTTTCTCCTTATCAAGGTCAATTACTAAATAACGTTCAACTCACAGACAGCCATGAGGTTGTGCTTACTAAAATGGGAGAACCGAATCTGAAAAAAGAGGAAACGGATACTTGGAGATGGTATTTTTCTGACTATAAAATCAATATAGGATGGCAATCCAATAATAAAATTCGTGTAATTTCTTACTGGTATACACCCAATGCCCGACCGCCAGACGTAATGGGAACAATTGAAGTCGGCACAGAAACGAACGCCCCGAACATAATCTCCGCACAAAACCTACTTAACTCTTGTGGAAGGACTCATTGATATGTGGGAGTTCCTAAAAACCCTCTTTGGCCAATTCGTAGCGGCGGGTATCTTTATGGGGACGATGCTGCTTCTATTCACTAACCTGCGTTTTGATTACGCTGTTTATCTATTTCTTGCATTAATCGTTGGTTTTCTTGTTTTTGTTTATTGGCCACGGAAACAGAAGTGAACTGATGACAATGCTCGCGCAATTCCCAGATTATTTAGGAAATGAATACTGATACCTTCAGCAACTCGACGCGGAGATATGGCATCTGATCATGACGGCGCCCCACCAACAGCAGGAATAGAGGCTTCACCAAATGACCAGAGTAATTTTTTTTGGAGAATAAGACGCCACTATTTTATTCACGTTCCTGGAAGTTACATCATACAAAGCGACAGTCTTTATTTAAAATAATACTCGTTTGGAATGATGAGTTGTTGCATAAGTATCGCCTTGCCCGCAGAAGCGGAATGTAGTGCTATCGAGCTACCAGAACATGATGCATTTCCTACTCCGAGTATCAAGGCCAACATTGATCGATTATACTTTCTTGCATCGAAGAGCCCTAAAACTCCACACTGTCCTTCCTTGAATAAAAATTGCCAGTTATCTCAATTTCTTGTTGCTGGTAATGAACTGCTTATTACCAACTATACAAAAGAAAATTTTGTCTGCGCGCATTATATTTCTCCTAGCGGAAAAATAAGTAGCGGGCTGGCTAGACGGCTCGGCATTAACATTCACTGGGCACGGTCAAATGCAATTTAATAGTCCCGAAGCATATGGAAGTTGAATTAAAGCCCATGGCAATGCCTCTATTGAATTGGGCGCTTCAGGTAATGATGATTATGTATTAGTAGAGCGAAATGCTAGTAATGGCCCCCGGGTACAATTTTGGGGAGTTTAATGGGCCTGCATTTATGGCCGATAACAATCAATTGGCAGGATATCATTCAGCGCAGTATAGAGGAGATGCACCAGCTATTGCTCCTGGAATCCACGAAGACGGCTGTCGAGTACATTTTCGAGTTGCTGGTCACTATTTATTGGTAGACGATAATTCTGCTTGCGGTGGCAATGGAGTACGTGTCTCTGGCATATGTGCAAAAACACACAAGAACGAAGAATATACATCAACGAGTATGACGAGGACATGCTGTCAGGTAATTCCGCTTTTAACGGTCGCCGTTAAAAGCGGAATTACCGCAGCAATGCAAAATCCGGCAATTGCCGTACACGCTTTAATCAATCCGGCGCGTCGTTACCGGATCGAACCAGTGCAGATGATGGCGGGCGTCTGCACCGGCGTTAATCGTATCGCCGATTTTATAGCTGGCGGAGGCCGTCTCATGGACATCGCAACGGATCACGACCAGGGTATCGCCAATACGTCCGTGGATCAGTTTTTCAGATCCCAGGATCTCGATCATTTCAATTGTCATTGGGATGCCGGGCTGACCCAGTTCGACATGCTCAGGACGAAAACCCAGAATAATGTCTTTACCACGGGCACGTTCGGGCACTTGCGCCGCGGGTATGGCCATTGTCTGGCCGTCCTGGGTCATGATGTCACCGCCGGCGGTGACTGAGACCGGGATCAGGTTCATCGGCGGCGAGCCAATGAAGGCGGCAACAAACGTGGTGGCCGGCTTTTCGAATACTTCAATCGGCGTGCCGATCTGTTCGGCAATGCCTTTGTTCATCACGATCATGCGGTCGGCAAGCGTCATGGCTTCAACCTGGTCGTGGGTGACATACAGGCTGGTGGTGCGCAGACGTCGGTGCAGTTTCTGGATTTCCAGGCGCATCTGCACCCGCAGTTTGGCATCCAGGTTGGACAGCGGCTCGTCAAACAGAAACACCTTGGGTTCCCGCACGATGGCGCGGCCCATGGCGACACGTTGACGCTGGCCACCGGATAACTGCTTGGGCCGGCGATCAAGCAGGTTCCCCAGCTCCAGGATACCGGCGGCCTGCTGCACCCGCTCATTGATCTGTTCTTTGCTCAGCTTGCGGATCTTCAGGCCATACGCCATATTTTCATAGACCGACATATGGGGGTAGAGCGCATAGTTCTGAAAGACCATGGCGATATCGCGCTCTGCCGGCTCCAGTCCGTTGACGATGCTGCCATTAATCAGAATCTGGCCTTCGGTGACCGATTCCAGACCGGCGACCATGCGCATCAGCGTAGATTTGCCGCATCCAGACGGGCCGACGATGACAATGAACTCACCATCCTGCACCGCCAGGCTCACGCCGTGAATCACGGCAACATTGCCGGGATAGGTCTTTCTGATGTCATTAAATTGTAGCGTTGCCATTTCGAAATCCTTTATTTCTCGGTATCTACCAGACCCCTGACAAACCACTTTTGCATCAGCACCACGACCAGCCCGGGTGGAATCATGGCAAGCAGGGCAGTTGCCATCACGATATTCCAGTCTGTCACGCTATCGCCGCCACCGATCATGGTGCGGATCCCGACCACAATGGGCGTCATATCATCTGTTGTTTTCATGACCAGGGGCCACAAGTATTGGTTCCAGCCGTATGTGAACTGAATCACGAATAAGGCGGCGATGCTGGTTTTTGACAGGGGCAGCAGAATATCGCGGAAAAAACGCAGGGGGCCGGCACCGTCGATTCGCGCGGCTTCAATCAGTTCGTCGGGTACAGTCAGAAAAAACTGTCGGAACAGGAAGGTGGCGGTGGCCGAGGCGATCAGCGGCAGCGTCAGACCGGCATAGGTGTTGGTCAGGCCAAGATCGGCGACCACTTCAAAGGTGGGCGAAATACGCACTTCCACCGGCAGCATCAGCGTAATAAAGATCATCCAGAAACACAGCATCCGGAACGGGAAGCGAAAATAGACGACGGCAAACGCCGACAGCATGGAAATGGTGATTTTTCCTATGGCAATCGTCATAGCGGTAACAAAGCTGACCCAGAGCATATGGGCGACGCTGCTTGGCGCGGAACTTGAACCGCCCAGCAGCGCATTGGTGTAGTTCTCTATGAAGTGGCTGCCCGGCCAGAGCGACATGGGGGCATTGGCCACTTCCTGGGCGGTCTGCGTCGAAGCGACGATGGCAATATAGAGGGGGAAGGCCACCACGACCAGGCCGATGATCAGGATCAGATGGGCCAGCAAGTCCAGCAAGGGGCGTCGTTCAATCATTGCGATGTTTCCTTAATACTGGACTTTACGATCGACATAGCGGAACTGGATGACCGTCAGCGTGATCACAATCATCATCAGAATCACCGACTGTGCGCCGGATGAACCGTAGTCAAAGGACTTGAATGCCGTCTTGTACACGTTGTAGACCAGTATGTTGGTAGAGATGCCGGGTCCCCCCTGGGTCGTCGTATCGATAATCGCGAATGTTTCAAAAAAGGCGTAGACGATATTGATAACCAGCAGGAAGAAAGTCGTGGGCGACAATAATGGAAACACGATGGTGCGAAAGCGTCGGAATGGGCTGGCGCCGTCGATGGCCGCGGCTTCCAGTAAAGAGGTGGGAATGGATTGCAGGCCGGCAAGGAAAAACAGGAAATTGTAGGAGATCTGCTTCCATACCGCTGCGATGACCACCAGCGTCATGGCATCGGTGGCGTTCAGCCGAGGGTTCCAGCTGATGCCAAGTTCGGCCATATAAACGGCCAGCGTGCCCACCGCGGGAGAGAACAGAAATGCCCAGAGCACACCTACGACGGCTGGCGCTACGGCGTAGGGCCAGATCAGCAGGGTTTTGTATGCGCTGGCTGCTCGCACCACACGATTGGCCATGACGGCCAGCAAGAGCGAAACTGCCAGGCCGATGACGGCGACCAGGCCGGAAAACAGCAGGGTGACCCAGAACGATGAATAATATGTGCTGTTGCCAAACAGGCTGGTGTAATTGTCCAGCCCGACAAACTGTTGATCACCACCGAAAGCCGATTCGATAAAAAACGATTGCCAGATTGCCTGGCCTGCAGGCAGGAAAAAGAAAATGACGGTAACGAGCAACTGCGGCGCCAGAAGCAGATACGGCAGCAGTTTATGGTTGAAAACGACGCGTTTTTCCATGAGAGTGTTCCGATGCAATATCCGAAAAAAAAGTGCAAACCGGATATATGGCGATAGGCGGACCAGATAAAGCGGGTCTGTTCAATCTGAAGACTGTAGCGCAATTGCGATTGCGCCGGCAAGACAGGCGGGGGTTCAATGGGAAAATGTTATTTGCAAAAAAAATAAAAGCAGCGAGGGAAATAATGTTGCGCCCTCGCTGCCTGAACGGTCAAAATACGTTATTTGTTGCCGTTTTCAAAACGAACCAGCAGTTCATTAGCCCGTTTTTCCATGTCGGCTGCGCCGTCCTTGATGGACACTTTGCCGCCGAACATGGATTCCATGACGCCTTCCTCGATGTCACGGATCTGTGGCAAAAAGCCCAGACGGACACCGCGCGATTGCGCCGTCGTTTCCACATTCAATTGCTGGAACGGGACATCCGTACCGGGGTTTTTCTCATAGTAGCCGGAAGCTTTGGTGGCCTCATATGCAGCCTTGACCACAGGCACGTAGCCGGTGTCCTGGTGCCATTTGGCAGCGACTTCCGGTTTGGTCAGGTAGTGAAAAAATGCGGTTACGCCTTTATAAACGTCTGGCGATTTTTTGGAAAACACCCACAACGAAGCGCCGCCGATCACGCTGTTCTGAGGGGCGCCTTTGACGTCGTTGTAATAGGGAAGTTTGGCAACGCCGAATTTAAATTTGCCGTTCTTCAGGATGTTGGCCCGTGTGCCGCTGGACCCGGTAAACATGCCGCATTTGCCGGAGATGAACAGCGCGTTGGCAGCATCGCCGCGGCCGCCGTAGGTGAAGGTGCCTTCCTTGGACATCTTGCTCAAAAACTCAAAGTGCTTCAGAAAGGCATCCGATTGCAGCTCTACGCGGGCGTCCAGGCCACCAAAGCCATTGTCTTTGGACGCATAGGGCACGTTATGCAGGGCGGCGAAATTCTCGATCAGCACCCAGGCCGGCCACGATGTGGTGTAACCGCATTCGACCCCGGCTGCCTTGAGCTTTTTCGCAAAGGCTTCGATATCTGCGTAGGTTTTTGGGCCCTGTTCCGGATCCAGGCCGGCTTTTTTAAACAGGTCCTTGTTATAGAACATCACGGGTGTCGAACTGTTAAAGGGCAGGGAGACCAGTTTGCCGGTGGTATCCGAATAATAGCCGGCAATACCCGGCACGAAGGCTTTCGGATCCAGCGGATTGCCGGCTTTCTGCGCCATTTCCTGCACTGGTTCGATGGCGCCTTTGGAGTACATCATGGTGGCCGTACCCACTTCAAACACCTGGATGATATCCGGAGACTGTCCTGCGCGGTACGCGGCGATCCCGGCGTTCATGGATTCCCCGTAATTGCCTTTGTAGGTTGCCTTGACGACGTAGTCTTTCTGGGAAGCATTGAAGTCTTTGACGATGTCGCTAACCCGCTCGCCTAGCGGCCCTTCCATAGAGTGCCAGAAGGTAACATCGGTGGCCGCAAGGGCGCTGAAGCTGGCAAAGGACAGGGCGCTGGCCAGGGACAAAGTACGGATCGTATAGCGCATGGTTGGATTCTCCGGGGTGGGAATGCCCCGCTGCAAACGGGGACGTGATAAACGGCATTATAGTATGACTTGTTTGTGACAGAATAGTGACTATCCCTAACCCGTTTCAGGAGCAGTCATTTGTTTCGAAAGTCCAGTAAAATCACTCGTTTACTTGTCTTTTTGTCTGGCTCAGCGTATTTTCTGATGTGCGGTTGGGCATTAGCAGAGTACAATCCCTGACCATGAAAAATTCACTTACTATCGCTTTTATCGGTGGCGGAAATATGGCAGGCGCCATGTTGGGCGGCCTGCTTGGCAACGTGTGCCAGCCACAGGATATTCTTGTTGTGGATCCCAGCCAGGCAACGCGTTGCGCGTGGGATAAAAAAGGCGTGGTCACCGCCGCCGCCGCTTCCGAGGCGCTCGGTCAATATAAAGTCTGGATCTATGCCGTCAAGCCGCAAATCATGCAGCAGGCCATTCAGGCATCGCACCGGTTTTTGCAGGACGACACGCTGGTCATCAGTATCGCCGCCGGCCTCCCAACGGCACTGCTTTCCGGCTGGCTTGATCAGGCGGAGCCGGCACGCAGCACCCGGCTTATCCGCTGTATGCCAAATACGCCGGCGCTGATCCGCCAGGGTATCACCGGGCTCTACGCCATGCCTGCGGTACCGTCATCGGACCGCGAACTGGCCCAGAAAGTGCTCAGTTCTGTCGGCGACGTGGTCTGGGTGGACCATGAAGGGCAACTGGATGCAGTCACCGCGCTCTCGGGCAGCGGCCCAGCCTACGTCTTCCTGTTTATTGAAGCGCTGGTCGCCGGGGGCATCAGTCTGGGGTTGAGCCAGGAACAGGCAGAGCGTCTCGCCCTGGCCACGCTCAAGGGGGCAAGCCTGCTGGCCGCCGATTCTGAGGATTCACCGGCACGATTACGGGAGAACGTCACGTCGCCGGGCGGCACCACGGCTGCAGCGCTGAACCGGTTCGCACAGGGCGATTTTGCCGGACTGGTGCAGGCGGCAATGCAGGCGGCCAATGACCGGGCAGCGCAGATGGCGCAGGAGTCGGCTGCGGCCGGTCAGTCCGCTCAAGATTCAGGAAAGAAGTAGCATGAATACCACAAGATTTGAAAAAATGACGACAAACCAGACGCTGCTGGCTGTAGCCATCATGGGCCTGATTATCGTGTCGTCCAATATTCTGGTGCAGCCGCAGTTTCATATTAATGCCTGGCTGACCTGGGGCGCCATTACGTACCCTGTCTGTTTTCTGGTAACCGACCTGCTGAACCGCCGCTTCGGTCCGTCACGGGCTCGTCGCGTGGTATCCATCGGATTCATCTTCGCCGTGCTGGCTTCCTATGCGGTGGCGGACTCGCGCATTGCGATCGCCTCCGGCGTTGCATTTCTTACCGCGCAGTTGCTCGATATTCTGGTGTTTGACAAACTGCGCGACACATCCTGGTGGAAAGCACCATTCATCGCAGGCTGGCTGGCTGCCATCATCGATACTTTCCTGTTTTTCGGCGTGGCCTTTGCCGGCACAGAAGTGCCCTGGGTGACGCTGGCCACTGGTGACGTGGGTATTAAACTGATCATCAACGCAATGTTGCTGGCGCCGTTCCGCGTCCTGATGTGGAATCTTGGCCGTCCACGCAGCGCTCAGGCATAAAGCAGGAATACATGCAGCATAAGGCAGCCGGCAGGGTACGCGTTTACCTTTGCGCAGGCTCCTTAAGGAACGACGTAATCCAATAAAAGCAACGAGACCGCCATTCATTCCAGACCGGTTTCCAGGCGGAGCAGGAACGGCACGGGGAGCGCATTATGCAGGAATTTCTACCTCAATTTATTCAACAACTGATCAACGGCATGTCGCTGGGTGCGATCTATGCCCTGATCGCCATCGGTTACACCATGGTGTACGGCATTATCGGCATGATCAACTTTGCCCATGGCGAGATTTATATGATTGGCGCCTATGTAGGCCTGGTAACGTTATCAGCGCTTGGAATCAATCATGGTATTCCGATACCGCTGGTGATTATCGCAATGCTGTTGATCTCGGCCGTCGTTACCGGGTTCTACGGCTATGCGGTCGAAAAAATCGCCTATCGCCCGCTGCGCGGCAGCCCACGGCTGGTCGCATTGATCTCCGCCATCGGTATGTCGATTTTTCTGCAGAACTGGGTGGCGATCGGACAGGGCTCGCGTGATATGGCTGTGCCCAATCTGCTGGCAGGATCGTTCCAGTTCAGCCTGGGTGGTGATTTTGCCATTACGCTGACCTATTCCAGGCTGATGATTATGGGCGTGGTATTTTTGCTAATGGTTGCGCTGACACTGTTCATTCGCCACTCGCGCATGGGCCGCGCTTCGCGTGCCTGCTCCCAGGATATGCACATGGCCAGCCTGCTGGGCATCGACACCAATCGGGTTATTTCTTTTACGTTTATTCTGGGTGCGGTGCTGGCCGCGGTCGGCGGCGTGCTGATCGCACTGACCATAGGCAAATTGAATCCGTTCATTGGCTTCATTGCCGGTATCAAGGCATTTACAGCCGCTGTACTGGGCGGCATCGGCAGCGTTCCGGGCGCCATACTGGGCGGTCTGCTGCTGGGTGTGGCCGAAACCATGGCGGCAGCCTATATTGGCTCGGAATACAAAGATATAGTGGCTTTTGGTTTACTGGTGTTGATCCTGTTGTTCAGACCCACTGGGTTGCTGGGTAAACCGGAGGTAGAAAAAGTATGACGCAGAATCTGAAAAACGCCGTTATCGCCACGCTGGTGGCGGGTATTCTTCTGACGCCTATTTTCGGGCTGGGCCTGGTGCGCCAGGGCATCCGCACGACCATCGTGCCCGACTGGACCATTGTCCTCATCGGTATGGCCATCGTCTTTATCGTGCAGCTGGTCAAGCCACTGATATTCAAGGGCAACAAGACAGCGCCGGCGAGAAAGCTGCGTTCGGACAAGCATGCCGTCCTTGGCCAGAAGACCATGTTCGGCCTGTTCGGCCTGATGTTGATCATTGCCGTGGTATGGCCCTTTTTTGGCGACCGCGGGCAGATTGATATTGCCACCCTGGTATTGATTTACGTCATGCTGGGCCTGGGCCTGAATATCGTGGTCGGTTTCGCTGGTTTGCTCGATCTGGGGTTTGTCGGATTCTATGCGGTTGGTGCCTATACTTACGCGTTGCTATACCATTGGGCAGGGTGGGGGTTCTGGGAGGCGCTACCCCTGTCCGGGTTGTTTGCCGCGCTCTTTGGTTTTGTCCTGGGCTTTCCTGTATTGCGCCTGCGCGGCGA
>DATGQC010000342.1:0-6550 GCA_035304425.1 Advenella sp. | reverse complement strand
GCAGCCAGGGCCAGCATCAGGGAAAGACGGAAACGCATGATACATCCATTAAAAGTCAGGCGGCGTCGGCGACCAGCCCGCTGTGACGCAACAGTGCGTCGGGCGACGGACCGCGACCGCGAAATGCTTCAAATGATTCTGCTGCGGGGCGTGAGCCGCCTACGGCCAGAATCTGCTCTTTGAACAGTTGACCAATTTGCGGATTCAACGTTCCCCGCTCGCTATCGGCGTGCTCTTCAAAGAGACTATAGGCGTCGGCCGACAACACCTCAGCCCATTTGTAGCTGTAATAGCCTGCGCCGTAGCCACCGGCAAACAGATGCGAGAAATTATGGGCAAACCGGTTCCAGGAAGGCGGCATAATGACGGCCACTTCCTGACGAACCTGATTCAGGATTTGCATTACAGTCTCAATGGTGGTCGGGGTCGTGCGTGTATGAATCAGCATATCGAATAAAGAAAATTCGATCTGGCGCACCATTTGCATACCGCTTTGAAAGTTGCGAGCCGATAGCAGTCGCTCGAACAAATCGCGATCCATTTGTTTGGCGGTTTCCCAGTGCACTGCCATGCTGCGCATGACCGGCCACTCCCAGACGAAATTTTCCATGAACTGTGAGGGTAGTTCAATGGCGTCCCATTCGACGCTGGCAAAAGGCGAGGCGGCAGGTTCGTCGACTTTTGACAGCAGCGCATGCAAGGCATGCCCGGTTTCATGAAACAGGGTAATGACATCGTCATGCGTCAGCAGCGCAGGCTTGGCGCCCTGGGGCCGTGAGAAATTGCAGTTAAGATAAACAACCGGCATGATGCTGAGCGTACTGGTGACGTGCCTGCTGCGCTCGCTGTCGACCCACGCGCCGCTTTGTTTGCCCTTGCGGGCATACAGGTCGGTATACAGATGGCCGATGACGCGCCCCTGATCCTGCACTTCAAAAACGCGCACGTCGGTATGCCATACCGGCGCCTCGAAGGGCACCAGATCGATATTGAATAGGGTTTTGATTACGCCAAACAGTCCGTTCATGACGTTTGCTTCGCTCAGGTATTGACGGACCTCTTCGTCCGAATAGGCGTATCTGGCCTGGCGCAGCTGTTCCGAAACGTAGGTGTAATCCCAAGGCTCCAGGGCACTCATGCCCAGCTCCCTGGCCGCGAAATCGCGCAAGGTTGCGACATCCTGCTCGGCGAATGGGCGGGCCTTTGCCGCCAGATCGCGCAGAAATGCAATGACCTGATCGGCCGACTGAGCCATTCGGGTTTGCAGACGCATCTGCGCAAAGTTGGCAAAGCCCAGCAAATGTGCATCTTCCAATCGCAAGTCGAGCAGCTTTTCGATGACCGGCGAGTTGTCGTATTGCGGTTCGCCCAGCTCCGAAGCCAGTGTGGCGTAGCCGCGATAGAGCGCCTCGCGCAGGGTGGCGCTTTTTGCATACTGCATGACCGGCAGATACGACGGCATTTTCAGGGTGAAGCGCCAGCCGGGCTGTGCAGGCGTGTCGATGCCGGCGGTATGATCTGATTTATCGGAAGTATCCGTTGTCGCCGACTGTGCTGCGGCCTCGCTCGCAGCCAGGGCAGCAGCGTCGATGACATCTTGTGGCAAGCCTTCGAGCATGGCGGCGTCATGGACCTGGTAATGCCAATTGTCCATGGCGTCGAGCGCGTTCTCGGAAAACTTCTGCGAGGTCAGGGCAATGTCTTCATTCAGTTGCGCGTAACGCTGCCGTTCATCGCCTTCCAGTTCGACGCCGCTTAAGCGGAAATCGCGCAGCGCCAGTTCAATGATGCGCTTGCGTGTTGGGGTATAGCCGGCGAACTCGGCGCTGTTGGAAACAGCCAGATAGCGTTCGAACAGATCCCGGTTCAGGCCGATCCAGGTGGAGAACTCTGTAATGACCGGCAACATGCCGTTGTAGGCCTCACGTAGCGCTGCTGTATTGACGACGGCGTTCAGATGTCCTGCAACCGACCAGGCGCGCCACAGACGGCTGGATAAAGCCTCCATGGGTTCTATGAAATTATCCCAGCCGGGCTGTGCGCTATCGCCGACCAGGGCGTCAATCCCCTGGCGGGTTTCAGCCAAAAGCAGTTCGATGGCAGGCGCGATATGTTCCGGCTTGATCGAAGCATAGTCGATCAGATCAGAAATGGGAGCGAGCAATGGGTTGCCGGTTGCGGCAACAGTCTGGACAACCTGGGTTTGCGTCATGGTTAAGCTTTCAGTTTCAAGTTCTGTTGTTCGGCTGCGTGCACGGTATTGAGCAGCAACATGACAATGGTCATGGGGCCGACACCACCGGGCACAGGCGTGATGGCAGCAGCCACTTGCCGGGCGCTTTCAAATTGCACGTCGCCTTTGAGCTTGCCATCCTGACCACGATTGATGCCGACATCGATGACCACCGCGCCGGGCTTGATCATATCGCCCGTGATCATTTCGGGTTTACCGGTAGCCACTACCAGGATATCGGCGCGGCGCGTCTGGGCGCCCAGATCGCGGGTTTTCGAATTGCATATGGTGACAGTCGCGCCGGCTTTTTGCAACAGCAGTGCCATGGGCTTGCCAACAATATTGCTGGCGCCGACCACGACGGCTTCGGCGCCGCGAATGGTTACCTGTTCGTCTTCCAGCATTTTCATGATTCCGTAAGGGGTGCATGGAATGAAGGTGGGTTTGCCGATCATCAGGGCCCCGGCATTACTGACGTGAAAGCCATCGACGTCCTTGGTCGGCGAGATCGCTTCGATCACGGTATCGGCATTGAAATGCGGCGGCAGAGGCAATTGAACCAGAATGCCATTGACCGATGCATCGTTATTGAGCGTGTTGATGCGCGCCAGCAGCTCGGCTTCGGTCATCTGCGCCGGATAGGTTTCGACCGAAGAGGTGAGTCCGAGCTTCTTGAACGTGTTGGCCTTGTGATTAACATACACCTGCGAAGCGGGGTCGTCGCCGACCAGAATAACAGTAAGGGAAGGGACGATGCCCTGTTCTTTGAGCTGGGCCAGATGGGGAACCAGTTGCAGCTTGAGTTTTTCGGCCAGCTGTTTGCCATCAATGATACGTGCTGTCATGTCGTTTTTGCAGTCCTACTTTACCAAAGCCACTTTCATTAAATCGGCGACCGTGGTTACTTCCAGTTTTTCCATGATGTTGGCGCGATGCGCTTCAACGGTTTTGATGCTGATATTCAAGTCGTCGGCAATTTGCTTGTTCAGCCTGCCGGCTACAATGCGCTCAAGCACCTGTTGTTCGCGGGCTGTCAGGCGGCCGATGAGCTCTTCGTGATTTTTGCGCGCCTGTTGCTCGGAGGCGTTGTTTACCGCCTGCTCCAGCATGCGAGCGATGATTTCGCGAAGGTCGGCTTCGTTAAACGGTTTTTCCAGAAAGTCGACGGCGCCTTTTTTCATGGTAGACACAGCCATGGGCACATCGCCGTGGCCCGTAATGAACACCACAGGGATGGTCGCCTTGCGAGCCACCAGTGTCTCCTGCAACTCCAGGCCGGACATGCCCGGCATACGCACGTCGGCAATCAGCACGCTGATGACATTCGGGTTGTAGCTTTCGAGGAATTTTTCCGCGCTATCGAAGGCTACGACCTGATAGCCATTGGCTTCGAGGAGCCAGCGCAGCGAATCGCGCACCGCTTCGTCATCGTCTACGATATATACAATGCTGCTTGGGTTATTCATACGGTTAATTCCTCTTTGATAGGTGTGTCATTGGGCTCTTGTGGAGCACAGGGCAGGGTGAAATGGAACAGGGTGCCTCCGTCAGGATTGGCCTGTGCCCACAGCCTTCCATGGTGTGATTCGATAATGGTGCGACATATATTCAGGCCCATTCCCAGTCCTTCGGATTTGGTGCTGAAAAATGGCTCGAACAGTCGCTCGGGTTCCTGTATGCCGTGCCCGCGATCGGTCACGATAAATTCGACAAGCTGGCTTTGCTGCTTGATTTCCACCGTCAGCAGGTCATGCTCGGAGTGGTTCATCGCTTCCAGGCCGTTCTTAACCAGATTCAGCAGTACCTGTTCGATCAGAATCGGGTCTGCCAGCACATGGGGGATATGATCAGGAATAATGGCTTCGATGCGAATCTGCCGCTTGCGCGCGTCGATTTCGGCGAAGTCCAGTGCATGTTCGACAATTTCTTCAACCGGCACACGCTGGCGGCGTGGCTCGCTACGCTTGACGAACTCGCGGATGCGACTGACGATTTTGCCCGCGCGCTCGGCCTGGTTTGCCGCTTTTTCCAGGGCTGAAAGCAGCGACTCGTTAGTGGCTCGCCCTGATTTGAGCATGGCCACAGCGGCCATATTGTAATTGGCAATGGCGGTCAGCGGCTGGTTCAGTTCATGCGCCAGCGACGAGGCCATTTCCCCCATTGTGGTCAGGCGGCTGGTGAGCTGGATTTTTTCCTGCTGGTTGCGTGATTCTTCTTCGTGCTTGCGTCTTTCGGTAATGTCGCGCGCCACCTGCAGGCGCACGCGTCGTCCGTCCGTCCAGACCAGCATGCGATGCTGCACTTCAAACCAGCTGTTGACACTGGGCGCATATTGTTCGATCGAGTCTTCCGTAAAACGGCCCCGCCGGCCTGCCAGCAGTTCGGCATGGCCCTGCGGCTGCGAGCCGAACAGGCGGCGATAGGTCCGGTTGGCAAATAGCAATTCGCGTCCGTTTACGGTATCTGCAACAACGGAAATGGCGTCGTCCAGTCCTTCAAGCACAGTCATGAAACGTTCATGGGCGGCGGCCAGGGCCTCGCGCACACGCTTGGGTTCGGTAATATCGGTCATGGAGGTCATCCAGCCGATCTGCTCGCCATTCGGATCGCGCAGGGCCGAGACATACATGCGCGACGTAAAGCGCGAGCCGTCGCGTCGCTGCGCTTCCACTTCCAGGCCGGTGCTGGGCGTTTTGCCCGACATCAGGATATCGAGCGTGCGCTGATGCTCGTCGTAGCGGCCCGGCACCCAATAAGGAAAGGGCGTGCTTTTACCCAGCAGGTCGGCCTCGTTCCATCCCATCATGCGGCAAAAGGCAGGGTTCACGTAGGCGATACGGCCTTGCATGTCCAGTACGCGCATGCCGGTTGACATCGAGTTTTCCATGGCGCGACGAAAGCTGGTTTCAGCCTGCAGGGCGGCTTCTGCATGTGAGCGAAAACGCGTATAGCGCCATAATGCGAGCAGACTGATAATGATGATCAGGGAGAGGGCGATGACGAAAAAAAGCAGCCGCTGCTGCCTGGTTTCTTCGTCCATGGTAATGAACATGACGCTTTGGCTGTGCAAGCGTTGCAGCCAGAAAAAACCAGCCATAACCAGCAGATACAGTACCAGAACAAAAACGGGGGTGATCCAGTACAGGCCGCGTTTTCTGAATTTTGCGCTATCGTAAAAAGACGAGGTAAGCAAGGATTTGCTTGGTAATTCGGGCATGCTCATGATCACAATTCGTAACTGGTACATTTTAAAGGAGTTAGATGCAAATTCACAGCAACAGCGTAAATTTTGTCATTTAGTCATGTTGCGCCGCAATGTAAATTTCACATTATAAAATTCAATATCATTATATAAAATATTTCTTGTCAGAGGCGGCCCGCTCTTTTAGAATGGGCAGCAGTCAGGCGTACAAATCCGCAAACGGGTTGTCCTGCGCACCGAAAATGGTATGGTTACACAAACACGACAGTGCCGTGGCCAGCATAAAAAATCGATATGGAGAACTGAATGTCTACATCAGATAAACCGCAGACAGGCAAGTCCACAGATGTGGATAGCGTCGAAACCCAGGAATGGCTCGATTCACTGGAAGCAGTGCTGGACCGGGAAGGCCCCGAGCGCGCGCACTTTCTGCTAGAGCAACTGACCGATCTGGCGCGCCGGTCCGGTTCCAACATTCCGTATTCCCCTTATACTGCCTATGTGAACACCATCCCGCCCGGACTGGAGCCGCGACACCCGGGTAACGTGGCCTTGGAAGAGCGTATTCGCTCGTACGTCCGCTGGAACGCCATGGCGATGGTCGTCAAGGCCAATAAACATAATCCTGAGGATGGCGGCGATCTGGGCGGCCATATTGCGTCGTTTGCTTCGCTGGCTACCATGATCGGTTGCGGCCAAAACCATTTCTGGCATGCTGCGACCGAAGAGCACGGCGGCGATCTGGTGTATTTCCAGGGGCATTCTTCACCCGGCGTATACGGCCGCGCGTATCTGGAAGGACGGCTGACCGAAGATCAGCTGGATAACTTCCGTCAGGAAGTAGGCGGCAAGGGGCTGCCTTCCTATCCGCATCCCAAGCTCATGCCCGAATTCTGGCAGTTTCCGACCGTCTCCATGGGGCTGGGACCATTGATGGCCATTTATCAGGCTCGTTTCCTGAAGTATCTGCACGCCCGCGGCATTGCCGACACCAGCAAACGCAAGGTCTGGGTATTCTGCGGCGACGGCGAAATGGATGAACCCGAATCCCTGGGCGCAATCAGCCTGGCAGCACGGGAAAAGCTGGACAACCTTATTTTCGTGATCAACTGCAA
>DATGQC010000341.1:0-7768 GCA_035304425.1 Advenella sp. | reverse complement strand
CGACGTGGGTTGGATTACCGGCCATACCTATGTTACCTATGGCCCACTTGCCGCCGGTCTGACGCAGGTGGTCTTCGAAGGCGTGCCTACCTATCCGAACGCAGGCCGCTTCTGGGACATGATCGCCCGGCACAAGGTGACGACGTTCTACACGGCGCCTACCGCGATCCGTTCACTGATCAAAGCCTCCGAAGCCGACGCCAAGGTGCATCCGAACAGCTTTGACTTATCTACCCTGCGTATCATCGGTTCCGTGGGCGAGCCCATTAATCCGGAAGCCTGGGTTTGGTATTATAAAAATGTGGGCAAGGAGCGCTGCCCCATCGTTGACACGTGGTGGCAAACAGAAACCGGCGGGCAGATGATTACGCCTTTGCCCGGAGCGACGCCGCTCAAGCCCGGATCCTGCACATTGCCGCTGCCCGGTATCTTTGCGGCCATCGTCGATGAAACCGGTGAAGACGTGCCGGACGGCAAGGGTGGTTTCCTGGTGATCAAAAAGCCGTGGCCTGCCATGATCCGTAACGTATGGGGCGACCAGGAGCGGTATAAGAACAGTTATTTCCCACCCGAATTCAGAGGCTATTATCTGGCCGGCGACGGTGCGCAACGCGATGCGGACGGCTATTTCTGGATCATGGGGCGCATTGATGACGTATTGAACGTCTCCGGCCATCGCCTGGGCACCATGGAGGTGGAGTCTGCGTTGGTATCGCATGAACTGGTTGCCGAAGCGGCTGTCGTAGGACGGCCTGACGCTACGACTGGTGAAGCCGTGGTGGCTTTTGTGGTGCTCAAGCGCGAGCGTCCTCACGGCGACGAAGCCAAGGGGATTGCCAAACAACTGCGGGACTGGGTTGCCAAAGAAATTGGCCCGATTGCCAAACCCAAAGACATCCGTTTTGGCGATAATCTTCCTAAAACGCGTTCAGGCAAGATCATGCGCCGTTTGCTGCGTGTGGTGGCCAAAGGTGAAGAGGTCACGCAAGATGTATCCACGCTTGAAAATCCGGCTATTCTCGAGCAGTTGACCGAGTCTGTCTGAACAGGACAGAACCACAGGCTTTATTGAACGCGGCTTGCGCCACGTTCAATAAATGCGAGTTGCAACCAGGCTGAAATCCCGACCCATGGGATTCAGCCTTTTTTTGCGCGCGCGCCTGTCTGGACGTTGAGCGATTGGCAGGCTTGGTGCATTGGTACGCAGAAGCCATGTTGTGTCTTATCGCAAGGGTTGATGATGGACAGCCTGCTCTTTCTGTCGGCATTCACTAAACCGCAAGGGGGCAAAAAAAAACCTGCCAGCGTAACGAATATGCTGACAGGCTTTGTTTACTATTTTTGTTTACTGCTTTACCGGGCGACAATGGTCGCGCAAGGCGTGCGACAGGTCGGCCGGTGGCGCAGAGCGCAAATTACAGGCCGTTGTATACGGGACCTTCTCCTCCCTGAGGCGCAACCCACACGATATTTTGCGTCGGGTCCTTGATGTCACAGGTTTTGCAGTGGACGCAGTTCTGTGCATTAATTTGCAGGCGGTCCTGGTTCTGATCGTCCTTGACGAATTCATAGACGCCGGCTGGACAATAGCGTTGCTCAGGGCCCGCATAAACGCGCAGGTTCGTGTCGACCGGAATCGAGGCATCTTTCAGCGTCAGATGCACGGGCTCGTTTTCTTCGTGGTTGGTGTTCGAAATAAATACCGAGGTCAACCGATCGAAGGTAAGCTTTCCATCCGGCTTGGGATAGTCGATCTTTGCGCACTCGGCTGCGGGTTTCAGGCATTCGTGATCGGCTTTGGTGCGATGAATCGTCCACGGCATTTTGCCCTTGAAGACCAGTTGTTCAATACCGGTCATGAGAGTGGCGATCAGCCGTCCTTTTTTGAACCACTGCTTGAAGTTGCGAGCCTTGTTCAGCTCTTCGTACAACCAGCTTTGTTCAAAGGCAATGGGATAAGCCGACAGGATGTCCTGGCTACGCTCGGCGCTGAGTGCCTCAAAAGCCGCCTCTGCCGCCAGCGACCCGGTCTTGATGGCGGCATGGCTGCCCTTGATACGGCTGGCATTCAGAAAACCGGCTTCGCAGCCGATCAGGGCCCCTCCCGGAAACACCAGTTTGGGCAGGGACAGCAGGCCGCCCGCAGTAATGGCGCGGGCGCCATACGCAATACGCTTGCCGTTCTCAAAATAGGGCCGGATGCTTGGATGGGTCTTATAACGCTGGAATTCGTCAAAGGGCGATAACCACGGATTGGCGTAGTCCAGGCCAACGACCATGCCGACCATGACCAGATTGTCTTCCAGGTGATACAGGAACGACCCGCCGTAGGTATCTGAATCCAGCGGCCAGCCGGCAGTGTGCACGACCAGGCCTTTCTTGAATTTTGCCGGATCAATTTCCCACATTTCTTTAATGCCAATGCCATAGCTTTGCGGATCGCGCCCCTGATCGAGCTTGTATTTCTCGATCAACTGGCGTCCCAGCTGGCCGCGCGAGCCTTCAGCAAATAAAGTGTATTTGGCATGCAGTTCCATGCCGGGCTGATAATGGGCAGTCTGGTTGCCGTCACGATCCAGACCCATATCGCCGGTAGCGACGCCGCAAATACCGCCGGCCTCGTTATACAGCAGTTCGGTGGCCGCAAAGCCTGGAAAAATGTCAACGCCCAGTGCTTCTGCCTGTTCGCCGAGCCAGCGCGTAACATAGCCCAGACGCACGATATAGTTGCCTTCATTATGAAAACAGGGTGGCAGCGCCCACTTGGGTGTGGCTTTGTGTCCGGTTTCGTTCAGGAACAAAAACTGGTCTTCGGTTACCTCGACGCCCAGCGGCGCTCCTTTTTCTTTCCAGTCGGGAATCAGCTCGGTCAGCGCCTGCGGATCCATCACCGCACCTGAAAGAATATGCGCGCCGATTTCGCCGCCTTTTTCAAGTACACAGACTGAGTAATCCTGTCCTTTTTCCTGACAGAGTTGTTTGAATTTGATTGCTGCGGCCAGGCCGGCCGGCCCGCCTCCGACGATGACAACATCATATTCCATTGATTCGCGTTCTGACATTCGCGCTAGCTCCTGAGATAATGTAATTCTGTATTTAATGTCGATTGTATTGCAATGAGGGCGCAATTGCAGTTCTTTATGACTGAAGTCGTTGTTAACTGCGCTGAAACGGCAAGATGATCTGACTGGCGGAACAGACGGCAGATCGTTAATGGTCGGCGGTAAGTAATAAGGCAGGGTAGCGGCGCGGGGGTGCCGTTCCTGGGCACGATCTGGTGCGGCGTCGTCCTTCAGCATCGTACAAAAAAAGGAACGGCAACGCCTGAACGACGCGCAGACGGGCATCGCCTGGGCCAGGTGGCTTGAGGAAAGTGGCGATCGTGCGGCCCGACCTTGGCTATTCATGTTGCTGCGGTGCGAAAAAAAAGAAGCGTATCGGGCCGATATTCAAGCCGCGCAGCGGTACCTAGGACAAGTACCAATAAGGCAGGGCTGCGCCGGTTGGGTGTAACAGAAATCTGCTACAGTATCTGCAGTGAAAATAAGGTCATTAAAGGAGATCGTTAATGCCCGACAGTGTATTGCCGGCTTCCTCGCAGGACGGCCCCCCGCAAGGCGAACACCGCCATGTATTTGCTCTGCGCTGGGCCGATATGGATGCGTTGCAACATGTAAATAATACCGTGTATTTTCGCGCGATTGAAGAGGCCCGCATGCAGATTTTCGGTCCGTTGCGGCATCTGTTTGCCCCCGGTACCGGCGTCGTGCTCGCGCATGCAGAGTGCGATTTTCTTAAACCCATGAGCTGGCCCGGCAATATTGAAATCGTGCACCGTCTTGCACGATTGGGGCGTTCCAGCCTCGATTGCAATATTCTTGTATATAAGGAAGGCGAGCCTGATACTCTGTATGCCCGTTCCCGGGCGGTTGTGGTTCTCAGTGACCTGGCATCGGGAAAGTCAAGCCCATGGTCGGCAGTACTGCTCGCGCAGCTGCAAAAGCAGTTTACGGCAGCCCCGTCACAAGCCGGTGTTTAAGTTGGCAGGGTACCAGCTTGTCGTTCATATTTCATTATCAGTAAAGGAAGAGTAAATGGATAAGGTATTTGCAAATGCCAATCAGGCGCTCGAAGGCATTGTGGCCGACGGGCAGATGATCGGCGTAGGGGGCTTCGGTCTTTGCGGCATTCCCGAGGCGCTGATTGCGGCGCTTCGGGATTCAGGGGTCAAGCAACTTACCTGCGTGAGCAACAACGCGGGCGTAGACGGTTTTGGACTGGGTCAGTTGCTCAATACGCGCCAGGTTAAAAAAATGATCGCCTCCTATGTGGGCGAGAACAAGGAATTTGAACGTCAATACCTGAACGGCGAGCTGGAGCTGGAGTTTACGCCCCAGGGCACGCTGGCAGAAAAACTGCGCGCCGGCGGCGCTGGTATTCCGGCCTTCTTTACGCGCACCGGCGTGGGCACGATTGTGGCTGACGGCAAGGAGATTCGCGAGTTTGACGGGCATCAGTACGTGATGGAGCGCTCGCTCGCACCCGATGTCTCCCTGGTCAAGGCCTATATTGCCGATCGCAGCGGCAATCTGATTTTCCGTAAGACGGCGCGCAACTTCAATCCCAATGTGGCAATGGCTGGCAAGATCACCGTGGCCGAGGTGGAGAAAATCGTTGAAGTGGGCGAACTGGACCCCGATCAGATCCATCTGCCTGGCATCTATGTGCAGCGCATTGTGCTGAACGAGCATCCTGAAAAACGGATTGAACAACGCACCACCCGTCCGTCCAAAGGAGAGTAAACATGGCATGGAATCGCGATCAAATGGCTGCACGCGCAGCAAAAGAACTGCAGGACGGATTCTATGTGAATCTGGGTATTGGCTTGCCTACGCTGGTGGCCAACCATGTGCCGCCGGGCGTGGAGGTCTGGCTGCAATCGGAAAACGGCCTGCTCGGTATTGGCCCGTTTCCGACAGAGGAAGAAATTGACCCGGACATGATCAATGCGGGCAAGCAGACGGTGACCACGTTACCGGGCTCGTCCATCTTTTCCTCGGCCGATTCATTTGCGATGATTCGCGGCGGCAAGATCAATCTGGCCATTCTGGGGGCCATGCAGGTCTCGGAAAAGGGCGATCTGGCCAACTGGATGATACCGGGCAAGATGGTCAAGGGCATGGGCGGCGCGATGGATCTGGTGGCCGGTGTGGGCCGTGTCATTGTGCTGATGGAGCATGTGGCGCGCAAGAAAGACGGTACGACCGACATCAAACTGCTGCCCGAATGCACCCTGCCGTTAACGGGCGTGGGCGTGGTCGATGTGATCATCACAGACCTGTGCGTGATGGAAGTGACGGAAAACGGCCTGAAAGTGACCGAGCTTGCGCCTGCTGTCACGATTGAAGAAGTGCAGGAAAAAACCAAAGCAAAACTGGACCTTTCTGCTCTGGACTGATCGACGTCAGTCTGCCGAACAGGCGGAACAAGCGCCCCGCATTGTCTGACGCGTTCACTGCCTTATTGCACGTGTCTGTGTCTTCAATGCGGGGCGCTTTTTGTTTGCCGAATAGAACATAACAAGTGTTTGAGCCCGCTAACGGCTAAGGCGTGTACGGCACCGGACCAACAATGGCATACCCTGGCTCGCCCACCCATTATTGACATGTCATCTATGCCCCGTCACGTAGTTGACTGGGTAACACTCATGGTGCAACCTTGATGACACGTGTCGCGCTTGCGGCAACCACGTGATCATCCTGAGTGAGCGGTTGCATCAAACGCAATGGTTTACCCGACTGAATATCAATGAGTTGCGAATGCGCCTCTTCGGGCGCAAACAGGTGTTGTTCCCCCCATTGTCGAAGCGCCACGACAACCGGAAAAAGCGTCTCGCCCTTAAGGGTGAGAACGTATTCCTGATAGGCGGTGCCGTCCGACGCCGGTCGCACTTCGAAAATACCGGCGCCGACCAGGTTGCGCAGGCGGTCGGTCAGAATGCTGCGTGCAATGCCCAGGCTCCGTTGAAAATCACTGAATCGGCGTGTGCCATCGAAGGCGTCCCGCACCAGCAGCAACGACCAGCGGTCTCCAATCAGATCGACCGAGCGTGCCACTGGGCAGGTATCATTCTGTTTTTCTTGATGTTTGCTCATGCATTTTCCTTGTCTGTCAGCTGGAGTATGGGAAAAAAAATAATATCGGTATCATTTTAATACCAGTTGCTCTACAATAAAACTAGTCTTTATTTGATACTGGTTTGAGCAAGGGAATTTTTATGCATGGACATCAAGAGGCACGAAACGACCAACGGCAACTGCGAATGCCGCGTTCGCTGGTTATCCTGTTTGCAGGCGCCAGTGGCTTGAGTGTAGCGAACGTCTATTATGCCCAGCCGCTGCTGGACGCATTGGCGGCAGACTTCTCCATTAGCCATGCGGCGGTCGGTGGCGTCATTACATTTATCCAGATCGGGTGTGCACTGGCCTTATTGCTGTTGGTGCCGTTGGGTGACCAAATGGATCGGCGCCGCCTGATACTGATCCAGTTGGTCGCACTGTTTGCCGCGTTGCTTGGGGTTGGCCTGGCGAGATCTTCCACGGCTTTGATGTTCGGCATGTTGATGGTCGGTTTGCTGGGCACGGCAATGACACAGGGGTTGATTGCATACGCCGCCACGGCAGCTGCGCCAGGCGAGCGGGGGCGGGTGGTCGGCGCAACTCAGGGCGGTGTGGTCATCGGGTTGTTGTCGGCAAGGGTGCTGGCCGGGGTGGTCGCTGATCTTGCCAGCTGGCGCGGAGTGTATTTGTTTTCGGCCCTGCTGATGCTCGTGCTGGGATTAATGTTGCTGCGCGCGCTGCCGGCACAAGCGGCGCCTGTACGGCGGCTGTCCTATGGGCAACTGATGCTATCGATGATTACGCTGCTGCGCCATGAGCGGGTATTGCAGATTCGCGGCGTGATCGCATTGCTGATGTTCGCCGCGTTCAGCGTTTTCTGGAGTGCGCTGGTTCTGCCGTTGAGTACGCCACCGTACTCCTTGTCGCATACTGCTATCGGCGCATTCGGGCTGGTGGGTGTGGTGGGTGCCTTGGGCGCAGCCCGCGCAGGGCACTGGGCAGACCAGGGTTTTGGTCAAAAGACCAGTGCGCTGGCGCTCATGCTGCTGCTCGTTTCGTGGTTGCCCCTGTCGATGTTATCTCATTCCCTTTGGTGGCTGATTGTCGGCATCATTGCGTTGGATCTGGGTGGCCAGGCCATTCATGTGACAAACCAAAGTATGCTTTTCAATACACAAGGGCAGGCGCATAGTCGCCTGGTAGGGTGTTATATGCTGTTTTATTCAGTCGGCAGCGGCCTGGGCGCCATTGCCTCGACCGCCGCCTATGCCGCGTTGGGATGGCAGGGCGTCTGTTGGTTGGGAGCAGGCATAAGTGGCTTGGCCCTGGGATTCTGGATCTTGACTTTGCGCCATATGCCGGACAACGCCTCTTCCTGTGCCGGCCGGCCGCAGCAGTCGTGTGCAGCGATCTGACTGCATTGCTGCCTGCGCAGATGCCATGGCATATACTCGCGATTGTGCAGGCATGGCCGTCGCCAACACGCTTGTCGTATCAAGGCTGTAATATCAAGACTGTCATTTCGGCCGTGCCAGGCTCGGTACTATCCGGTTGCGAAGTATTTTCCTGGATAGGCCGGGACAGTTATCGTCCGGCTTTGCTGCTTGCTGCCAAGGCCAGGCATAACCAGCCTGCCAGAAAACATGCGC
>DATGQC010000340.1:0-2379 GCA_035304425.1 Advenella sp. | reverse complement strand
GTTCTATCTTGATGGCAAATACATTGGCGCAATGCGCACTTGCAAGCGCGAACCCGTCCTGCGGCCCTTTAAGGGATTCGTCCGCCATGATCGGCACAATACCCAGCGCCGTTAGTCGTTGCAGGCCAGCCAGGTTTTTCTCGTGGATGGGTTGCTCCACCAGTTCGACGCCCGCATCGGCCAGTGCCCGCAGATGCTGAGTCGCCTCGGTTTCCGACCATCCCTGGTTGACGTCGATGCGAATGCTCGCCTCGTCGCTAAGGGCCTTCCGGATAGCACGAATGTGTTTCAAGTCGTCTTTGGGCGCGCGCAAGCCCACCTTGAGCTTGAAATGCCGGTGACGGCGTGTATGGAGCATCTGCTGTGCTTCGTCAATATCTTTCTGGGTATCGCCGCTGGCCAGGGTCCAGGCGACACTGATCCGGTCATGAACGGCGCCGCCGAAAAACGCATTCAGTGGCACACCCAGGCGTTTTGCGTAGGCATCGTAGAGCGCAGTTTCAATGGCACATTTGGCAAAGCGGTTGTCTTTGATGGCCTTGTCGATGCGCTGGCGCAGGGCTGCCAGCCCTGATGCCGGCTGCCCGATCAGCAATGGCGCAAAGTAGCGATCAATGTTGGTCTTCATGCTTTCGGGGCTTTCGCCACCGTAGTTGAGGCCGCCAATGGTGGTCGCCTCGCCGATCCCTTCAATGCCATCGGAGGTTTTGATGCGGACCAGCACCAGGCATTGATTATGCATGGTTGCCACGGACATTTTGTGCGGGCGAATGGTAGGGATATCAAGAATTTGCGTACTGACTTCTACTATGGTTGCATCCATATCCATTTCCTCTGGTAGCGGATTTATATTCGTGTTCCGAGTATATAAGTCGGACGACGTCCGGTCTAATATGGAATTTGTTTGCAGGTATACCAAAAAGGTATCGAATCCCGGGGAAGGTGCGCGCAAGGCGCAAGCAGGGGAACAGATGGCGCCCGGCGGCTACTAATCCGTCTAGGGGTAAACCGGGATTAAACAATGCTGAAGCTTGCCTTCATCAATCACAGATGGCGAATCCCCCTTTTAGACGGTACGCTGATCGCATAAAACAAATCTGCAATCGGGAGACACGAATGAATATGTTACATGCCATTGCTGGTGGCGTGCTGGCTGGCTTGCTATGTGTGAGTACTGCCAGCGCGGCGTGGCCAGAGAAGCCTATTACCATTATTGTGCCAGCAGCGCCCGGCGGCACCACGGATATGGCGGCCCGGCTGGTGGGCGAGAAACTGAGCAAAACCCTGGGCCAGACGGTGGTGGTCGAAAACAAGGCAGGCGCAGCCGGCATCATCGGTTCGCAGGCCCTGGCGCGCAGCAAGCCTGACGGCTATACACTGGGCATGGGTAATGTGGGCCCCAATGCAATCAACTATAGTTTGTACAAAACGCTGCCTTATAAGAAGGACGATTTCAAACCCATTACGCTTGTGATCTCGGTGCCGAATGTCCTGGTCGTCAACAGCGCGACGCCGGTCAAATCGGTGTCTGAGCTGGTTGCTTATCTTGCGGCCAGTGAAGAGCGACGAACGTTCGGCTCCTCGGGCAAAGGGCAGTCTCCGCATCTTTCTGCCGAAATGTTCCTGCAACGGATCAAACAGACTGCACAGCATATTCCCTATAAAGGGGCAGGGCCGGCAGTATCTGGCCTGCTGGGCAATCAATATACGTTCATGATCGATAACCTGCCCAGTTCCATGCCCTCGATCAAGTCAGGCAAATTCAGGGCGCTGGCCGTCACAGGCGATCAGCGTTCGGAACAGTTGCCGGATGTACCCACCATGAAAGAAGCAGGCATCGATAATATGGTTGTCAATGCGTGGTTCGGATTGATCGCGCCAGCCGGCACGCCGGACGATATTGTCCGTAAAATCCAGCAGGCCGCCAAAGACGCGCTGCATAGCGAAGATATTGTTTCACGATTCAAGACGCTTGGTGGTACCCCTGGCGGGGACACGCCAGAGCAGTTTGCCACTTTCATCAATGATCAGCAGCGCTTATGGGCCGATACGGTGCGTGCGGCGAATCTGCAAATGCAATAGGATAAGCGCTGATATCAATTGGCATGGTTGTTCTGGCTTATTTGTTCCGCGCCGCCTGCCACCTGGCATAGTGTAGCGGGAGGCATACCGCGCAGGGCCGGTACCCGGCAGCAATGGCTGTTGTTGCATCGGCAAAAAACACCCGATGCTCCACATAGCCGCCGCGCGCGATAGCCTGCAGTGCGGCGCGGCAATCCAGGCAACCATAGATTTTGCCGCGCCTGTGGCCCCCCAGTGCACCAGGACTTGGGCTGTGCCACGGTTTGCCGTCAGGGCCTATCAAGGTCCAGTAGCGTG
>DATGQC010000339.1:0-11936 GCA_035304425.1 Advenella sp. | reverse complement strand
CAGGTCGGTCATGGCCGGACCACTGCCACGGTAGGCCACATGCACGATATTCACGCCGGCAATCTGCTTGAACAACTCCATGGCCATCCGTTGCGGCGCACCTGCGCCGGATGACGCAAAATTGAGCTTGCCCGGGTTCTTTTTGGCGTTTTCGGCCAGCTCCGGCAAAGTCGAGACCTTCACGGACGGATTGGCCACCGCAACCAGCGGCACCGAACCCACCACGCCGGCAGGGGTCAGATCTTTTTGCAGATCGTAGCTCAACTTGCCTTTTTCCAGTATGGACATGACTGAATGCGAAGTAAGTGCGCCCATCAGCAGGGTATAGCCGTCAGGCCGGGCTTTGGCAACCTCGGCAGCGCCGATATTGCCGCCGGCGCCGCCACGGTTTTCAATCACCACCTGGCCTCCGATCTGCTCACTCAGATTTTTCCCCACAATGCGCCCGATCACGTCGGTTGCGCCTCCGGGCGGGTATGGAATGATCAGCCGGATCGGCTGATCGGGATACGTATCGGCGTGCGCGCCCGCAAACGGTGCGAGCGTCAGCGGGCTGCCAAGCAGCAGACAGGTCGCCACATTGGCTATCCTGCAGTGAAATCTGGTTTTGAACATATCTTGTCTCCCGGTTATTGGTATGGGGCGCTCGCGCTTTCCGTGAGCTTGCATGGCCTTGTCATCTGCCAGGCAGGAAATGCCGGCAAGGTTTTAGCATCGCGTGTCAGGGGCCGGTGCAACAGGAACGTGCTGGCAATGACGCCAGGCCAGAAGCCCACCGGCACGAAACAAGGTGCAGTATGACAAATGAAAAGCGCTCGAAAACAAAAAAATTTTTTGTTTTATCTATAAAAATTGCGCCCCAATCACCTGAGCAGGCGCTGCCGGAATTCCCAATTGACGGGAAACAGGCCGCAGTATTATCGTATGGCAGTCGCCGAATCACAGTGGTCACAACGGCTGGCTGCCCGCAGCCGGATCACGTGCGCCTGAACTGAGGCGTGCTCAAACCATGCCATATATCAGCGCTCATTCCGTGGCGACGTGCATGGAGGCCTCATCAGCCTGGGGTTAACCGCGGCCTGTACCATGGCGTATCGACCGTGGCAAATCAAATATGGAGCATCTGATTCATGTTCATTCGCAGCAAAACCGCGCTGGCCCTGGTATTGTTCTTTGAGACGGGCCTCTTTTACGCGGCATCGCTACTTCATACTGGCGCGGTCGTCGGCGGATATATGCATTCGCGCGCCGCGATTGCCGAAGGCGTCATCGGGACCATACTGGCAGCGGGCGTCGTGCTCGCCCTGCTCCGCCCTGCGCAAACACCGCAGATAGCGCTTTGGGCGCAAGCAATTGCGCTCACGGGCACGCTGGTTGGCGCATTCACCATCGCCATCGGCATCGGGCCGCAAACGCGGGTCGATCACATTTATCATGCCGTCATGCTAACCGTGCTGACACTGGGGATTCTGGCGGCGCGGCAGGCCGGGCGCAGTCCACCGTGAAAGCGCGGCCTGGCCGGCAATGGCATGTCCGCAAGACCAGCGCCAAGGCCCACGACAACGGACATCGCCTCGGCGGTAACGATTGCCACCCTATAGCGACCCATCGCCTGTGCTGAGGTCAAAAAAACAGGGGCTAGGCACTATAATGCGCCAACAAGCTATTGACACCCGTCAGCCTGGCCCCGCCCTATTTATTGATCAGAATTCAGACAGCAGCGATGACACAGACGCCTACAACAATCACTGACACCCTTCAGATTCAAACCCGACAAGGCCGTTTGCAGGTCCAGTCGTGGGCGCTGCCGACCGCAGGCGCAAACCGCCAGACACCGATTATCCTGCTGCACGATTCGCTGGGCTGCATTGCCCTTTGGCGGGATTTTCCGCAAAAACTGGCATTAGCCACCGGCCACCCTGTTATTGCCTATGACCGGCTCGGATTTGGCCGCTCCGATCGTCATCCGGGCACACTTGCGGCCGACTTTATCGCCGGGGAAGCTGCGCAGATCATGCCGCAAGTGTTTGCTGCACTTGATATCGACCGCTTTATTGCCTGCGGTCACAGCGTCGGCGGCGCCATGGCCGTGCAGGCGGCCGCGCAGTTTCCGCAGGCCTGCATCGCCCTCATTACCATGGGCGCACAAGTATTTGTCGAGGAACGCACGCTCAACGGGATACGTCAGGCCAAACTGGATTTCAGCAAGCAGGAGAATCTGTCCAGGCTGGAGAAATATCACGGAGACAAAAGTCGCTGGGTGGTGGATGCCTGGACCGATACCTGGTTATCACGGGAGTTTTCACAGTGGCATGTGCGCAACGAACTGGCGCAGATCCGGTGCCCGAAACTGGCTATCCATGGCGACAACGACCCGTACGGCTCGGTCGAGCATGCCCACGTGATCGCAACAGGCCACGGGCGAGCCGAGATTATGAAAGGCATCGGCCACATCCCCTATCGTGAAGACGAAGGACGGACGCTGAACCTCATCAACACCTTTATTTGCGAAATCGAGCAGTAGAGGCGACGCCGCGATCCCCCTGGACCCGCGCTATGCGGGCTGCCTGTGGCCAGGCTGACGCCCTGGCCAGACGATAACCGTGGCCGTCACTTCGCAGTCCTGCCTGGCCAGCGCCCCATTGCCTGCCGGGCAGGCGCCCGTTGCGGTTTTTTTGCCACCACGCCGGGCAAAATCACACTTGGCGTCGCCGCCGCGGGTGGTATCGCGTTATAGTAGATTGGCGCCTGCCCGCATCAAAGATCCAAGGACCGTTCAAATGTCTTACCACGCCGTACTCACTGCCGTCGGACTATTCGCCCTCACTTTTCTGAGTCCGGGACCCAATCTGTTTCTGATCGTGCACACCAGCCTGTCCCAAGGCCAGTCGGCCGGCATCGCCGCCGGTGCAGGCGTTGCAACAGGCGATGCAATCTACGCGGCGCTCGGCCTGGTGGGCATGGCGACCATTATCGCTACCAGCCACACCATCTTTGCCGGCATTCAGGTATTGGGGGGCGCATACCTGATCTGGTACGGCTTCAATCTTTTCAGGCAGGCCCGGGGACGCACCAAAGCGGTCATTGGCAACCCAGCCCATGAGCGGGCTGCAACGCAGGCATTGACCGCCCGGGTCAATTTCCGCAGAGGGATGATGACCGATCTGGCCAATGCCCAGACCGCCCTGTTTTTTGTGAGTATTTTCTCTGTCACGATCACGCCTTCCACACCCTGGATCACCAAGCTGGCCATCTGGATCGGTATCAGCCTGACCTCCCTGCTGTGGCGCGTGCTGGTTTCCCTGGCCTTTTCCCGTCCATGGGTTCGGCGCAGCTACATGCATATACAGGCGTACCTGGAACAATTGGTTGGCGTGGTGCTGATGGGATTCGGCATCAAATTGATCATCGGCGGGCTCAAGCCCAACTGAGCAATGCCGGGCGGAACACCCGGGACTGCAGTCACCGTGCCGATGCGGGCCCGTGGCGAATGATCAGATCCGTGATCGGGCCGGCCAGGCAAATCCTGGATCCATCAGTCTTTCGCAGCAAGCCCTTTACCCGGCCGGCTGGGCGCCTCTTTATGCGTGTCGGCCACACCTTTATCTGTGATCTGCACCCATTGCAGATCTGCCCTGAGCCACTGTCCATCAAGTATGCTGTCCAGTTGTCGCCTGCCAAATTTTTCATATGCAGATTCATACACCAGCACCGACCCTGCCTGTCGGTTCTTCACATAAAATTTGGCCCACTCTGCACGGACTTCACATTCGTCATTTTGATTTGCCAGTGTGTCGCCTTTCTCTTCAGCCCACTCCCTGAATGTCATGACATGCTCCGGGTAAATAGCTCACTATACACCTTCCTGGGCGCCCTACCTGTTATTCGCCGTTCTGCCGCTTTCCTGCCAGACGAGGCATGGCGCTGCTATTTTTCGTTCCTGCGCTTCGGCCCTCGCAGCAGAAACGCCGGCTCACTATCATGGCCTGGCCCTCTTACTGCCACACTGTTGCGCTCATCGGGCGATAACCGCAGCCGGCAGCCCCCCGCGCTCGCGCTTGCTCCTGTGAGCGCAAGTCGCCACGCTTTCGAGGCCGAAAACACCGTAGGTCTTTGAATCTTTTGAAAAATATATCAACTGTGTTATAATCGCCAGGTCTGAAAAATCATCATCTATACATGAACACTTACGCCTTCGCGTTGTCTTGTGCGCATCGGGTTGATACCCGAGGCACGCTGCCGGCCCGCATTTGCGTAAATGCTCCTCCAGCCTTCCGTCTGATCCCCCAGTTCCTGAGGTGGTTCGCCGTACTTTCCTTGGCCGTGCGTCAGGAAATCACGGCTATCACTCTTGTCCCGGATTCCTCTCGCACGGCGTAGCGGCTAACAAGCCGGAAACGTCCCCAAACCAGACAACCCCATCAACACGCCATTAACAGGCGTCCGGAAACACATCTGTCTGACCAGGGTCCTGTAATACGATTCTCTGCCGTCTATATCGCATCCCGTTTGCGGGAAGCCGGCCATGGGAGTGGAAATGGAACAGCACAATCACCTTGCCCGACCGGAACCACGCGATGCACTACGCACCGCCAGCTATCGGCAATCCATCGCTGAACACACCGACGCGCCAACGCGCTATTTAGCGCATATTGCCGCAAGTGGCGCGCGCCTGGCTCATATGCAGGGCACCAATGCGCCCGCGCCGGGAGCGCAGCCATGAGATTCGACGTCAGCATAAGCAATGAACAAATCGAGCAGGAACTGGCCGATATGCAGGCACGGATGGCACGAGGCCGCCATGCGCTTGGCAATCTGCCGCTCATGCAGATGCAATTTCCAGACATGGAGTTTCGCGTTCGCAAAATCGCCCGCGAGCAGCGCGTATACGCCATAGACACCCGCACCGGACTGCTGGTGGGGTATTCCGTTTTCGATATTCTTCCTGAAGGATCGCGCCGGCTGCACAGCACCGTGCGCAGCGTACATTCGCGCTATGCGGCGCCCTATCAGGGGCGCGGCATCGCCAGCGCCCTGTACACCAAAGTGCTGTCCGATGGTTTCGTTCTGGTCAGTGGCGCGCGCCAATCGAGAGCGGCTTATGCCTTATGGAAGTCGCTGGGCCGACGCATGCGATTCGATGTCGTCAAGATCACGCCGGAAACCATCGAGCCGCTGAAAATATCAGAGCGCGATAACCGCTTCCACGACCTGGATGTCCGGCTACAGCTATGCGCGCCTTAACAGAAATAATCATTCGCGACGGGCGGCGATAACCAACGCAGCCTGTTCCGGTAACCGTGTGATGACTATGCCGCAAACCGACTGTGCACACACTGACTCATTGCAGTAATTTATCCATGGGAGTAAAAATGGATCTGAGCAAGAAAACCATACGGTCAAAGCACCCTTGCTCCAGCGGCTTTCGCTGGTTCTTGAAGCATACCCCGCAGGGCGCCGACTACCAATATCTGATCGATACGCTTCTTGCAGAAGGACGCGTTACCGATGCATTGTGGCTGGTCGATCAGTTCGGCCCTGTCAGGGACAAGCTGGTGATCGATAGCCTGGATAGTGACGCTGTCGTTGCTGCGCGGGATCTGGATATTGCAGGCAATTTGCATAGCGACACAGTGTTGCGGGTAGCAGGCGCCCTGCATGTCCGTGGCAGCGTGCGGGTCGGCGGGGATATTCACATTGAAGGAGATCTGTTCGTAGAGGGAAATCTGAGCTGTGGCGGCGCAATGATTGTGGAAGGATCAGTTCGCGTAGGATGGGTATCGAGGTCGCCGGCAAGTTTCGATGCGATGGTGATACCCGTGCCGGCTGGTCAATAGACTGTGCAAATGCCATTCAAGCCGGCGGCACGATTGTCGCCGGCCAGGATATTATCTGCGCCGATACGCTGGACAGCAAAAAAAGTGTGCGCGCCGGTGGCGACATTTCGGTTGAAAACAACCTGACGGCGACAGAAGGCATCATTGCCAAAGGTGAGATAAGCAGCGGGATGCATATCAAGGCCGATTGGGGCATTCAGGCCGGCGGCAACATTACGGCAAAAGGCTCGATCATGGCCGGTGAAAGCATTGTTGCGGCAGCCGACGTTCGTTGCGGCAGCGGATACGGCGTATTCGCAGGAACGCGGGTGATGCGTGAGTTCTGGCCCGACAACGCAATTGTTCGCGCTGCGCAGCGACCGGAGCAACTGCAAAGCGGCCATTGGAGCGAGCTGCAATATGCTTAAGCCGCAACAGGTTATGCGGACCAGGCAGACCGGCAGGCAGCCACCAGCGTGCATGCCGCCAACTATCCTTGCCCGGCATCCGGCGCCGCCCACGCCAGCGCAACCTGCAGCCATCGTCATTGCGCTGCAAAACGCTCTGCCGGCGATCGTAGCCTGGCGTTACCAAGCAGATCGACAGCGCGGTTTACAGGTTTTGTAGCAGGCGCACAATGCCGCCTAAATCGCCACCCGGTACGACGGGCGCTTCGGAATAATAATCATCCCGATAGCGATCTCCCCGGCATTTTCTTTTCTCTTCGTAGTCGCCGTTTCTTTTGTACTTACGCTCCACCTTACAGGGGCCATCCCGGTATTTTTCCTTGTATTCCCGCTGGTGATACCGATCACGATAATCATCGTCGTCATCATCATCGTCGGCCAGCGCCGCGACCGGAAAAGCCAGCACGCCGGCAAGCAGCAAAGTAAAGACGCGTTTCATAGGTAGCTCCACATTTGTATTATCTCAAGTGTAATAGCGAGCATGCCATTATCAAAGCCATCGGGACAGCCAGGTTTTTCAATCGCTTGCAAAGCCGGCGCTGGCGCCAAATAACGTTTTCAATCGGTTGCAGGCGACCGGGCGCGCCAGCATAATCGGTCATGCCATCGACAGTAGCGCGGGGCCTCGCTCGCCGACAGCTTAAGTCAGACAAACATGCCTTACTGCAGCGGCAGACAACATCAGGACAACCAGGTCGCTTTGCGCAGCCTTGTTGCCTGGTGCTGCACAAAACGATATAATTTTTTCCGAGGCCACGACCTCACCCATTTGGGAACCTTATCCGGGACGGCCCGGTTCTTTTTAAAGGAGGCCCAAATGGCCTGGTTTCTATTAGTTATTGCCGGATTGCTGGAAATTGTCTGGGCGTTTTCCATGAAGCAATCAGAAGGATTTACCCGATTGGGCGCGACATCGGTAACACTGGTTGCAATGGTGCTCAGTTTCGGGTTGTTGTCCTGGTCCATGCGCACGCTTCCCCTGGGCACCGCTTATACGGTATGGACCGGAATCGGCGCCGTCGGTGCATTTCTGGTCGGTATCGTATTTCTGCACGAACCCATGAGCGCCATGCGCATTCTTGCCGCCGCGCTTATTGTGGGCGGGCTGGTGCTAATGAAGCTGTCATCTTAGAAGCTGTCATCTTAATTTTTTCTGTCTTATTCCTGGCGCGCCGGGCTCCCGGCGGCCCGCACGCTCGGCCAGCCAGGTGCAACCGGCAAAACGCGTTGATCACCGCAACCGCGGCGGTCGGCCGCTAAATATAAAAACGGGCGCACGCCGGCGCCCCAAGCATATCTCACTGCAATCATAAGGCAACCAAGCCACCCGGCATGCGCCGCGGGTCGCATTCACCCCCGGCATGGCAATCGCTGCGGATTTTGTTCCGTAGCAGCATATCTTGTCTATTTACGATTCACGATCACTTCCCGCACATCGACCACCGTAATATCATCGGGCGTGCAGCCTTGCGCTTTAACCAGTTTCTTGATGGCTTCGCTCCCGGTATTGGCGCGAATCTGAAATGTAGCGCCATTGCGAATCTTCAGCGTAAATTCGTTGAATTTGACGACACCCATGTTCACTGCTCCGTTCGAAAATATGAAATCCTGCCAAATATACCGCAAACGGCCAGGGCGGCCGCCCCGTCCCGGTCCGGGCAGGCAGATTGTTTGCTGTTTTGCGCCGCCCCGGGTGAACTGAGGTGCCGACTCACGCGTCGCTGCGCCGAGCCGGCTGCTGTGTTACTCGGGCAGGGTCGCGGCACGCGCCAACATAATCCGTGGCTATTGCGAATGACTGTTGCGATCCACGTCGCCCGGCAGCAACACACAGCGCAGCGGCAAGCGCCATGCGGGTTCAGCGCGTTTTCGCCGCCGCTATCGCAGCGGTACAAGCGGCCTGACCTGCGTGGCCGCGCCCTGCTATCATGAACGCCCAATGGCCGGGGTTATGCGGGCTGGATTATGACCCGTCCTGCCCTTGCGTCGATGTGGCCTGATGCAACCCTTCGTTATTCAGAATCTGGCCACTTTGCCGCGGCGCAAGCAATGGCGCTGTGGGACGAGGATGAGCGTGCGAATACTGCAGGTCGGCACCCGCGTAAATATCATCCGCAGCAACCTCCGTTTCAAAGCGCTCGTTGTCGCGCTCGCGTATTTCACGGGTGATTTGTGCGATCTGATCTTCGTCCACGTCCAATTGCTGCAAGATGGCGCCACCGAAGACCATTGCCGACTCGAAGGTCTCGCGAATCATATAATCGACATTCTTTTTGACCAGATGCAGCGAATGCTCGCGATCATAAGTGCGCACCAGCAACTTGGCCAAGGGGAACGCACCGGCCACCAGCTCGACAATTCTGTTGGTCGTCTCTTTATTGTCCACGCAAACGACGATGGCTTGCGCCTGTGCGGCTCCTGACGCATGCAATATATCCAGGCGAGAGCCATCGCCATAATAGATTTTGAAGCCGAACTTTTCCGCATTCTGGATCATGTCTATATCGGTATCAATAATTGTGACGTCGACACCCCGAGCAAGTAACAATTGTCTGGTAACCTGACCGAAGCGTCCGAAGCCGATCATCAATACATTGCCGGTCAGCCCATCAGCAACACTCACATCGTCCAGAGACTGACGCTTGCCCGATTGGGTGCACCGCTTAAAGACGATCCCCAGAACCGGCGTAAGCACCATGGACAACACCACGATAGCCGTCAGACTGGATTTGACCGAGCTGTCTATGACTTGCGCACCGGCTGCTGCTGCGAACAACACGAAGGCAAACTCGCCGCCCTGGGCCATGAGCAATGCCCGGTCCAGCGCCTCGCGATGCGGGCTGCGAGCGATACGCGCCACAATGTAGATCATCAGGGCCTTGACGAACATCAGCGCCAGGACACCGCCAAGCACCAATGGCCAGTTTTGCGCGACGACAGTCAAATCCAGCGACATCCCCACGCCCAGAAAAAACAGGCCCAGCAGAATACCCCTGAATGGCTCGATATCCGCCTCGATCTGATGACGGAACGTGGATTCAGACAAGAGTACGCCAGCCAGGAATGCCCCCATCGCCATGGACAGCCCGCTCACCTGCATCAACAGCGCCGCTCCCAGGACGACCAACAACGCGGCGGCTGTCATCACTTCTCGTGCACGGGCGGCAGCCAACACTCTGAAAAGCGGATTGAGCAGCCAGTATCCGGCGCCGATCAACGCGGCGATAGCAAACAGCCCGATACCGATATTTTGCAGACGGGCGCTCGTACTCTCAACGATATGGTTGGGCGCCATGAAAGCCACAATCGCCAGCAACGGCACGATCAGCAAATCCTCGAACAACAGTATCGCAACGATTTTCTGGCCCTTGGGCTGGGCAATGTCCCCACGATCCCCCAGCAACTGCATGACAATAGCAGTGGAGGTCAGCACGAAGCCTGCAGCCGAAATAAAGGCGACCTGCCAACGAAAGCCAAAGAGCAGACCAACACCGGTCAGTCCCAGAGCACAGGCGACAATCTGCAAGGCCCCCAGACCGAAGATTTCACGGCGCAGCCCCCACAGATGCGATGGCCTCATCTCCAGCCCGATAACAAATAAATACATGACAATGCCCAGCTCGGCGATCTGCAGGATCGACCCCGAATCCGTAAAAAAAGCCAGGCCGAAAGGCCCGATAGCCAGACCGGCGATCAGATAGCCCAATACCGACCCCAGGCCGACACGCTTGAACAGGGGAACGGCAATGACTGCGGCAGCAAGCAACACAACCGGCGACAACAAACTGACTGAATGGGCTTCGGCACTCATATTATTCTCACCATATTTAATATATTCAGAAACGGACAGACGCCGTGCATTTGGCAGCCCAGCGACGCAACCACGCGTTGCCCTGTTGTAAAAATCATCAGGCCGCTGTGAGCTGCAAACAGGACTGATTCAAGCCGATTGGTGGCGCGTCTGGCGCAGGCGGCGATCGGTCTGGCATCACCAACGAACGACAAAACCGACTGGCCAGCTTCAACAGCCTTTCCTGATGCAGCAAACCAATGACAGTGTGCATAAAAGCCGCAGGACCAACACCCAGGGGACCACCGCGCTAGTGTAATTCGGATTGCCGCTAATACGCCATAAGCAAACGTGTTTTTTTGGCGGTCGAACCAGTGCAAGCGCTATCGTGGCATGCCCGGCCCTGCCGCGCCTGCAATCACGACTGCAATGCGCAACACGAAAGAACCAGCGCTTTGATTTCAATACGTTTTCTGGCTGTCGCACATGACAAAAAAGCTGCGTCAAGAGGTATGTCTATACCTTGCAACACGGCCGGGCAGACCTGCGCGGTGACAACGCAGCAGTATGTCGACAAGGTAGACGCGGCAACATACGCGCAAAACCCCTTAGCGATGCGACGCGTTTGCACCCGGACCATTCACCGGCCTTGCGCCCTTAAATGGCGTTTTATCGCGATAGCAAAAAGCACGCGGCCCGATTGTATGCGTAACAAAATTGTAATTAAGCATGAACGTCCATTCGAGCGCATTGCCAACCCCTGCCAAAAGACCTTGGTCTTACCCTAACCTCCGGCTATGCACGCAAACACCCCTTCATCTGTATAAATAATCCGGATATGTCACATGCATACCCTTGTTAAGGGGATGTAACGAAGCATGTTTTACCCGTATTTTTGTTGATACGATAAATTGTGTTTATCAAAACCGCACTGCAACCGAAGGGAGAAACATTATGCTTCATTACGCAATCATCTTTTTTATTATTGCCATTATCGCAGCCGTGTTCGGATTTGGGGGCATTGCTGCCGGGGCCTCTTCAATCGCGCAGATCCTTTTCGTGGTGTTCCTGGTCCTTGCTATCGGCTCTTTTTTCTTCGGACGTGGCAAATAACACATATTCGTTAACCGGGTCTTTAATAAGGAGTACAACATGGCACAGACCGTAAGCAAAAAACAATTGAATGAATTGGTATTACAGATGATCGAGACGGAACTGGGCGGCGAACAGGTATATCGGACAGCATTGAACTGTGCGCTGAACGACGATCTGAAAAAGGAATGGGAAGGTTATCTGGACGAAACCCTCAGGCACCAGGAATTGGCGACGTCGGTGGCCAAACATCTGGCGCTGGACCCGAATGCATCGAGTCCCGGCCGCGAGGTCGTCAAACACCTGGGAGAATCATTTGTCAAAGCCACGGAAATGGCGCAGAAAAATGCTTCTCCTGAAGCAGCGCAACTGGTCGCATGCGAATGCGTGGTGTTGGCCGAAACGAAAGACCATAGCAACTGGGAGCTGTTTGGCAAGGCACTGGAAAAAATGAACGCGACAGACAAGCGCTTCTTTAAGGACGTGTTCGACCAGGTAGAGCAGCAGGAGGATCACCATCTGTTTCATACCAGAGGCTGGTGCCGGGAGTTGTGGATCGACAGCCTTGGCATGCCTGCCGTACTGCCGCCACCGGAAGAAGTCAAACAGGTTGAAACGGAAATCGGCGCCTCCCGAGCCAGGCAACAACGCGACAGCTATCTGTAACGGGATATGGGGCAGAAAATCAGCCCCGTTTCACAGACACGATCAGGCCGCAGCAACAGCCCCGGCGCCAGAGACTGCGTACCACCCTTTCAGCACCTTTGGATG
>DATGQC010000338.1:0-4702 GCA_035304425.1 Advenella sp. | reverse complement strand
TTCAGCGCAATTGATTCGGGCTCTTTGTCGTTTGTCTTTGGATTTGTGGCGGTGCTTGTCGCTATGTATATGCTTTTAGCCAAGGAACCAACAGCAGAAACTACGGATAGATTTCCCACAGGGGTCGCGCGGGCAATGTTGGGTTTGATCGTCGGCGGCGTGTCGTCGATCATGGGGATCGGAGGCGGAACGCTGAGTGTTCCCCTGTTGAGTATATTCAGGTATCCGATGCGTCGTGCTGTTGGGACTGCCGCGGCTATCGGGCTGCTGATTTCAATACCGGGTGCGATAGGCGCATTTCTAAGCGGTCTTGATAATCCGAATCTGCCGCCTTTCAGTATTGGCTTTGTGAATCTGCTGGCATTCGTTATCCTGGTGCCTGTGACGGGGGTCGTCGCGCCTTTCGGCGCCCGCATTGCCCACACGATTAAACCGAGGCATTTGCGCTACGCTTTTGCGGTCTTTTTGTTATTTAATGCAGTGAATATGTTCTTAAACGCGATCTGATATGACACAAACAGGTTTTCAAGAAGAGATGATGCAAACACCCATTTGCCTGGTGCCGAAGCGATCGGACACGATATTGGATGTGTTGCGTGAACGGCTTGCTCAGCAGGATGCAACCCAGGGTTCACGCTTGCCGCCGGAGCGCAGCCTGGCGGCTGACCTTGGCGTGAGTCGGCGTGTGCTTCGCGAAGCCTTGCAAAAACTTGAAGAAGACGGATTGATCCAGCGCACGCCCGGACGCGGTACGGTTATCGTGGATTTGGCTCAAGCGACATCCAAACCGGCGGCGGCTGTTGATATTCGACAATATACCAGTCCGGTGGAATTGATGGATGCGCGCTTTGCCTTGGAGCCGGCCATTGCGGCCATTGCCGCAGCTCATGCCACATCAAGGGATATCGATGAAATGCGCATGTGCATCAGCCAGAGCAAAAAAGCCAATGCAGATCATAAGGAGTGGGAGAAATGGGACGGCGCCATGCATGCTGCGATTGGTCGTGCAACACATAATGATCTGTTGCTGCGGTTTTTCGATATGCTGACCGCGGCGCGTGAACAGACTGCGTGGGGCAAGTTGCGCAAGGCTTCGCTGACCCCGGAACGCCAGTCGCTATATATTCATCAGCATACGCTTATCGTGACGGCGATAGAAGAGCGCAGTCCGGAACATGCCGCGCATGCCATGCGCCAGCATTTGACAACGGTACGCCGGACCATGTTCGATCAGCTGGATGAACATGAGTTGAAGTGAAAAATGGCTACGACGATCACGCCGGCCGGTTGACCGTGTCAGGCCGCGGCAGGGTGCAGTCGTGGAGCGATGGCGCTTCGGGATCCGGCGCTGGGCGCGCCGGTTATTTTTTTATATATTGTCCGGCCAGCGCATCCAGTTCCTGGCTGTTGAACAGATCGATGCATTTCATCGACTCATAGCTGCCGCCGGTCGAGCCGCTGCGTGTCGTTGTCTTAAGAAATTTGTCAACAAGGCTCTGGGCAGCTTCATTGGCTTCAAGGGGTACCGTGGAGTATTCCAGATACGCCGCTGCAGTGTTGCTCCAGTCTTCTTCCAGCGTCGCGCTGCCAGCCAGTTTGCTTAGCGTTGCGCCACAACGGGCCAGGGTCCAGTACTTGAACAGCTTGACCTGGTTATCGTAGCTTTTCAACGCTTGCTGCGGCAATTGGGTAAACGACTGCATTTGACCTTGACCGGCCGGCCTGGCGGCGTCGGCAGCCTGGGCGGCGCTGATGGTCATGATGCCAATGGCGCACAGTATCGTTGCAAGCGGTCGTCTATGGTTCATTTCAATTCCCACAGGTAGGCTTTTTCGGGAACAAAGGTGCCGTTGTCAGGATCGGCGTACAAATGGCAGGAATCGGCACACTGCGCGCCGTTCCAGAGCGTCACGTGGCCTGCGGCGTCATCCCAGCCATGGCCCTTGACGACAAGCAATCCTTTTTTGCCGGCCAGCTGAGCCGGCGTGGGCGCGCCGTTGACGACGATATCCGCTTTGCCGAATGTGCTTTCCAGAAAACGGATCATGTCGTTGACACGGTACATGTACCATTGACCGTCGGCGCCGCTGCTGGCTGCGTAGCCGGATGCACTTGACGGAATAGGGATGCCGCTGCGATTGAGCACATAGCTCATGCGGATGGGGCAGGCATTACGGAAAATCAGACTGTCGGTATTGAATTTGACTTTGCCGCCGATCAGCTCGCCCACCATTTTAACTGGTTTGTTCACCTGCGCAAAGGTGCTCCATGCGTGGTCGAATTGTGGTCTGGTGTCCATTGGACAGTCTCCGGTCTGTAAATTTGTAAATGCTAGAGTTTCGCACATTGTCGTTGCAATAAATTTAATTGGCGGATGTCATTTTGTTACTATGTGTTTGAGTGTCTGCATCCGATTTTCGAGGTATCAAGGTAAATATGAATACGCATGATGTCGCACAACAGTCGTTATGGCAGGCCTGGATGCTGCAGGCCCGAAAGAATCCGCGAGTCACTATCGGTCTGCTGCTTGCCGGCGCATGCCTGTTGATATTGCTGCTGGCCGGCGCCTACCGCGCCTTGACCTCGGTTGATGATACCGCCTTTGACTACGCGCTGACCGGTGGCTTTGCCGGGTTTGCCGCCACCGCCCTGGGGGCGCTGGCGGCATTCGGCTTGCGCAGCATCCCGGTTCGCACCCAGGACACGATGCTGGGGTTTGCGGCGGGCATGATGCTTGCAGCCAGCTCCTTTTCACTATTGTTGCCTGGTCTGGAAGCGGCCCAGGACATCACCGGCAGTGCGCTGATGGGGTCCGCGGTCGTTGTGCTGGGACTGGGCTTTGGCGTGCTGCTGATGCTCGGGCTGGATTATTTCACGCCGCATATGCACCAGGAATTGGGCACGCAAGGGCCGGAATACAAGCGTCTTAACGGCGTCTGGCTATTTGTGCTGGCCATTGTTTTGCATAATTTGCCCGAGGGCATGGCTATCGGGGTCAGTTTTTCCAAAACCGATATGTCGGTCGGGCTGCCGCTGACAACGGCGATCGCCATTCAGGATATTCCGGAAGGTCTGGCCGTAGCGCTTGCCCTGCGCGCTATCGGGATACCGGTGGGGCGGGCGGTGTTGCTTGCAGCGGCTTCCGGCCTGATGGAACCAATAGGCGCGATTGTAGGGGTGGGGATGTCCAGCGGTATGGCCGTAGCCTACCCAATGAGTCTCGGGCTGGCAGCCGGTGCGATGATCTTTGTGGTTTCGCATGAGGTTATACCGGAAACCCATCGCAACGGCCACCAGACTTTTGCCACCATCGGCCTGATGGCCGGGTTTGCAGTGATGATGTTTCTGGATACCGCGCTGGGTTGACCACCTGTCGGTATCCATTGATGACTACTTATGGTTTGATGACGTGCCAGACGTCCTTGACGCCATCGCCGGTCATGTCGCCGGGTTTGCTGTCTTTCTTGAACAGGTATAGCGGCTGACCCTTGTATGTCCATTGTGATTGATCGCCATCACGTTTGATCACATCGTAATCGCCGGATTTTTTATCTTCCGCCGTAGCCATCAGGGGCGGCCAGTTCTCGGCGCACTGGCCCGAGCATGCGCTTTTCCCCGGGGTTTCTTTGTCCTTGTCAAACGTGTATAAAGTCATGCCTTTGCTGTCGACCAGTATGCCATTTTCTGTTTTGACCGGTGGTTCGGCAGCCAGTGCTGCGCTACCGACAAATCCCGCACCCGCCACAGCCAATATGCAGGACAGTAGTGTTTTGTTCATGAGAGTCTCCTTGAAGATGATCGCCGCCGCCGGCGATACATTGCAAAGCATACGCCTTATCGGTTTAATTGCCTATGGCATGGCAACGGCTTGAAGAATTTTATTTGTCGTCTGCAGGCTACGTTGTTTCGGCCGGCGAGTCTTATCTGAACTGTCATCTGTAACGATGATCCGGTGTCTGCGCAGTGCTGGCCTGCTGCCTGGATTCCCGTCACAGTAAGGCAACAGTCATGGCGTAGTATAGTAGGGCTTTGTTTCTACTTTTCAGATCGTTTTTTCCGGAGACCCTCCCGATGACCTCTCATGATCCCCACCGCATCGGTGGCATTGAGCAACTGACTGCCTTGTTTGGCAAGCCCGGTGAGGCATCGCTGAAAAAGGAAGTGGACCATATACATCCCCTGTACCGGCCGCTGATCGAGGCCTCTCCCTTTGCCATTCTGGCCACCAGCGGCCCGGACGGTCTGGATGCCTCACCACGCGGCGATCCTGCCGGTTTTGTCCAGATTGAAGACGAACACACGCTGTTGCTGCCTGAAAGGCGGGGGAACAATCGCATCGACAGCCTGCGCAATTTGCTTACTGATCCGCGTTTGGCTGTCCTGTTTATGGTTCCTGGCATGGGGGAAATGCTGCGCGTCAATGGCACTGCACACATCAGCGTCGCGCCGACATTGCTGCAGCGCCTGGCCATGCGCGACAAGCCACCGCAATGCGTGATTGTCATGAAAGTGGAGCGAGTCTTTTTTCAGTGCGCCCGTGCCATACAGCGCTCAGGGTTATGGAATCCGGCACCGGCACGAGACCAGTTGAATGTGCCGACAGCGGGTACGATTCTGGCGGGTCTGACCCACGCGCAGATTGATGGTGAAAAATACGATCAGGAGCTGCCGCAACGGCAGCGCGACACGCTGTATTGAATGC